>JALNVO010000144.1 GCA_023231365.1 Fibrobacteraceae bacterium
CCGGCATTCGCTATCCGCCAATCAAGACTATCGCAAACATAATCCGTATTTTTTGCCGAAACAAAAGTTCCTTGTAGGGATTCCAAGCACAAGGATCCAGACTTTATTTCTGCAGCGCTTGCAATTTGCCAGAACAAAGAATCACAAACATAAACGCTATTTTTCCTTCCTGCGGTATCATAGACGAATTCTCCATTTATTTTATCTGTACATACTTTCATAGCTGCAATTTCGCCATTACTTGCCGTATTCCATTTCCCGCTTTCACAAATATAAGCAACCCTAGAACCATCGCTAGTATCGTAAGAAACAAAAATGGATAGTTCACTTGACTTATCGCATATTTTGTGCGTAAATTTTTCGGCAGTAGTTGCGTAACGCCATTCATAAAGAGCCTTGGAGGAATCCTCTGAAAGATCGCACATATAAGAATAGTAAAGGCTCGAATCTGCCGCATATAAGCCGTAGTGAGAACTATCACAGACTGCACCGCCTGCTATTTCCTGTTCAGTCGCCCTGCGCCATGCCAAACTATCCTTGTAAGATGAACTCGAATCACATGCATAGACATCGTTGTAATGAAATGAAGCCTTATTCCGTTCGCGGGCTACCGTATGAAAGGTTTGAGCATTACAGACCGGGAGTGAAGATACCGCATCCCAAAAGCCGTATTCATCACAAATGAAATAGCCGGTCGCCTCCTGGACATAGATTTTTTCTCCTTCAAGATTCGGCCTGCATATAGGCAAGTCCTCTTCCGTTTTTACACCCACATCCGAAGCATTTATACTATTATCTGAATCGCTAGAGCAAGCAGAAAATGTGCTAGCACTGAAAAGAATCCCAATCAGCGCCAACATTTGATTGGATATGCGGAAAAGTGACATAAAAACCCCAACTAAAAAACGCAACAGAAGAAATCGCTCCCGCCATTGCGGTAAATTACTTTTGCATAAAGTAACAAAAAAACAGGAGAGTTTCAAGTTTTCAATGAGAATTTTGTTGCATAGAATCCAAAATTTCGAGCAAACGCTAATAGCGGATTGTAGCGGTGTAAAAAGCTTACCCCATTTGTCCTCTAAAAAACATTTTGCAGACATAAAATCAAGTGAGACCAAGCAAAGGCAGGAACGCTACACAAACAAGGGCACAAGCACAAAGTGGTCAAAATCGTCAAATCAAAAAAGGGCACTCAAACTTGCTTGAGTATGATAGTGGACGCGATCCATATCGCGATGCGTTACCCGCAATTTGTTCCGGTATCACGTTGTTCCATCCTCACCGCTGCAGTGCCGATCTGAATGCCGGCCTGATGTTCCCTAGAGGGAACCGACTTCTGTCAGATTCCAATTTTGCTTTCAATTCGGTAGGATCTTTATAATTCTTGAAAGTCCCACAGACAAATCAATGCCGACAAAACTATCGAAGCGGCTCATCCAGCTAGAGAAGCCTGCATTTTCCGAATGATACTTGACAATCAGATCCTTCTCTTAAAAAGATCACTCACGCCATTCAAAGCAAACATTGAATTTTCGTATCTTATTGAACAAACTTTTTCCAATTCAATAAGCCGTCCTTTTCTATAGAATTTACCGCGCAAGTTCGCGGGCCATTTTTTGCAGGGCTTCTGCAAAACGGCCTACGTGAAGCCCGTCGACAAATGAGTGATGAGCCTGTACAGAAAACGGGATGAACGTTTTTCCATCGCGTTCAAAATATTTTCCAAAATCAAAGAGCGGAGTTGCGTTATCCTTCGCTCCAGAATTCGTATGCGATATATGCGTATAAGAAATCCACGGGAAAGAAGAAAACACGAATACATCATTCCCTAGAGGCCCCGTAAAATAAGCCTTCTGGTTTATTGCCGTTTCCGAAGCGCGTTTTGCATATTCTTGAAGTGTTCCTTCAAAAGGAACCAGAACAAATTTAAAAAGTTCCGTTTCTTTGTCCAAATAAGTAAACGACGTATCCACTTTATCGAACAGGACAATCTTGCCCTCCAAGAACCGGTAGCGAAAATTTTCTATTGAATTCGCCGCACTTGCTGCTGCATAGATTAACGACATCGTAAACGAGAGTTTTTGAGCTCGGACAAATTCCAAGAAATCCGTAATTTCCAATTCAAAAGTGACGCAGAATGCAGGTTCAACGGAATTTCTGAATATTTTTGCGTGAAAATTTCTGTTCCACGTCGATTCGTCTATTATTTTATATGAATTCACTGTCTACCTCATATTTTTGTTCAAACGGATGAAAAGGGCGAGCAAGAGAAAAGCGACACCCGTACCGATCATGATCGCCCGCATCGGAAATGCATCTGCCAGAGGGCCGAAAACAACCATACCGAGAGAAAGACTTCCGCAATATATGATATTTTCAAAGCCGAAGACACGCCCCTGCATGGAGGTATCTACCCGTTCCTGAATAAGCGTAGTCACTGCTGTCTGAATCATCGTGAGAGCGATTCCGAGTACAAGCATCTGCACCAAATAAACGACAAAATCACCCGCAAGTCCCATCCCGACGGAAAGCAGACCGAACGCGGCAAGTCCCGAAAGGAGAGTCATCATGCGCTTCTTGAAACCGCCCCACGCGCCGATGATAAGGCCGCCGAGGGACATTCCGGCAAAGCCGACGATCTCGACCGCAGTCAGATACCAGTACGTGCTACCGAACGTGCGGCTGGTATAAAGCGCAGACTGATAGCCGACTGGGCACGAAAGAAAGATGAACACACCGTAAGAAAGGAGAAGCAGCCCGATGAACGCGTTCTTCCCGGCGTAGCGGAGCCCTTCCCGTAAAGCCTTTGAAACGGAAGTACGCGGATCGCCTTCAGGAATTTTTCGTTTGCCCGGAAGCTTGATGAAGGAGAGGACTCCTATACCGATGACAGCTGTCACTACATCTATCAGGAGCGCCGTGAAGCCCGCTAAAAGAAAGCAGGGCGCCTGCGGCTGCGGGAGCCGCGAACTGCACTGCCGACTGCACCATCGCGTTGAATCCGTTGAAGCGCATCAGGTGTTTTTCCGGCACGATATCCGGAATGACGGCGTTCACCGCCGGCGTCTGAATTCCGGTTCCGAGAGAACGGAGGCTAGCGACGATGAACAAAAGAGCAAAGAGCACCGAATCGGAACGGACTTCCGGAATGGCGAAAATAAACAGCAAGGTCACAAACGCGATGGATCCGTCCGCCGCGATGATGAGTTTTTTCTTTGCATGGCGATCCGCCCATACGCCCGAGGCGAAGGAGATGAGCATCTGCGGAATGAATGAACAGACAGTGAGAAGCGCGATAAGCGTTCCCGAATGGGTTCTGAGAGTCAGATACCAGAAAAGGGAAAAGGACGTGACGGAAGTCCCGAACTGCGATATTCCCTGACACGAAATAAACGCCACCGCTTTCTTTTTCCAAGGCGAAAAAGATTTCATAGTTCTGTTCCTATTTTTAATGAAACCGTAAGATAGAAAATATCTGCAAAGCCCGGGCTCCGGGCAAAAGAAAATTTTTCTCCCGGCACTCGCTATGAGCTGTTTATTTTATGCAACGGCTATTTTTTCTGTCGTTAAAAATTTCTTTATTTAATTTATGCATGATACATACCCGCAGACTGGAAAATTTTCAGTTTCTCTACAAAATAAGAAGCTCTACCCAGCGCTCGCGACTCGCGGCAAGAAAGCGATTATCTTCACTACCGCCCAGAACAAGAACTTGATTAGTTGCAAGCTTTCGAAATCAGATCGAAACCGCCATTTTCCATAATCCAGCAGAGATTCCCTCTCGGAATCCAAAATTGAATCAATCTTAACATTCCAAAGGAATTGACCGATTTATTTTGGACACTAATGGATTATCTTTATTATTATGAAAATCAAAGTCTTTGTCTGCAATCCTTTTGAAGAACACACTTACATTGTTTACGATGAGAGCGGCGAAGCGCTGATTATCGATCCCGGTTTTTACGATGAACGGGAATTTATACCTGCAAAAGAATTCATCGAAGAAAATCATCTGAAGCTGCGCCGCCTTTTGAATACCCACTTGCACTTGGATCATTCGATCGGCAATCGCTTCATTGAAGAAACCTTCGGAGTTTCCGCTTCGGCAAGCAAGGCCGACGAATTCTTACAAGAAAAGGCGAACGACCAAGCGGTAATGTTCGGACTTCCTTGGCGCGGTCGCATTCCCGAGATCAAAACGTTCCTAAAAGAGGGCGATTCTATTGACATTGGCAGTTTGAGTTTCCGCGTGCTGGAAGTGCCGGGACACACGCCGGGCGGACTTGCTTTTTATGAAAAGAATGAAAGCACCGTTTTTGCAGGCGATTCCCTTTTTTGCGGAGGGATCGGGCGCACGGACTTGCCAGGCGGTAGTGAGCGGACGCTCCTCAAATCCATTCATGAAAAACTTTTGACGCTTCCGAAAGAGACTATCGTACTCCCCGGGCATGGGCCGTCGACGACGATTGCAGACGAAATTCCAAACTCCGATTTGTTTTAATCCTTTCAGCGGTGCTATTTTATCGGCCCTTGATAGGGAACGAAATTTTATCTGCGAGTCAAGCCGGAATCCAGCGGAGCAGCGTTAGCAAGGTTTCTGTTAATTTGTTTGTTACAAGTTTTTCATTGTGAATGGGGGTAGGCGGAAATACGCCGGCGCGGCCCGGCGACCGGAGGAAGCCGGAAAATGACGCGACGATCAAGCGTATTGAAGCCGAGGGGGCGCCCCCCTACCAAAATCAAAGCGGAATTTTCCGGCAAAGTAATCACCTTCGTGTTGCAAATGCAATCCTATCTTTGATCCGCGGGGTCTCATTTCTTCCATCGACAAACAACGCTCTTTTCCCCTTTCCCTAGGCAATCTTTAGAGGGACTTTCATTAAAAATTTGCTATTTTTTGCGCGTATTTTTAATCTCTAAAGAGGTACTTATGTCCGAAAATTTCTCTGCGCTTTCCAAGGCGCGCCAGTCCTACAAGCCCAAGCTTCCCGTTGCCCTCAAGAAGGGCGCCCTCAATGTAAAGATTGCCAAAGGCAAGGCCACAGAGTCCGTGAGCGATCAAGCGAAGATCAAAGCTCTTTTCCCAAATACATACGGCGTTCCTGTCGTCTCTTTCGGCGCGGGCAAGAGCAAGGTCAAAGCAAAGGCTTTGCGCGTGGGCGTGGTGCTTTCGGGCGGTCAGGCTCCGGGCGGACATAACGTTATCGCAGGCATTTTCGACGGCATCAAGAGCGTTTCCAAGAGCTCCGTCCTGTATGGTTTCCTCGGCGGTCCGTCCGGCCTCGAAAACGGCAAATACATTACAATTGATGCTAAGAAGATGGAAGCTTACCGCAATGCCGGCGGATTCGATATAATCCAATCCGGTCGTACCAAGCTTGAAACCGAAGAACAATTCCAGAAATGCATTGCTGTTTCTAACAAATTAAAGCTCGATGCTATCGTTATTATCGGCGGCGACGATTCCAACACGAACGCGGCGGTTCTCGGCGAATACTTCCAGGAGAAGGGAGTTTCTACAGTCGTCTGCGGCTGCCCGAAGACGATCGATGGAGATCTCAAGAACGAATTCATCGAGACTTCCTTCGGTTTCGATACTGCCGTGAAGACCTATTCCGAACTCATCGGCAACATTATGCGCGATGCGAACTCCGCTCAAAAATATTGGCACTTCATCAAGCTGATGGGACGCTCCGCTTCTCATATCGCTCTTGAAGCGGCTCTCCAGACGCACCCGAACGTCTGCCTCATTTCCGAAGAAGTGAGGGAAAAGAAGATGAAGCTCGCTCAAGTGATTAGGCAGGTCGCTGACGTTGTCGCTCTCCGCGCAGCTCAGGGCAAGAACTTCGGCGTGGCGCTCATCCCGGAAGGCCTTCTCGAGTTCATTCCGGATGTGGGCGTGCTGATTTCCGAACTTTCGGAAGCTCTTGCGCATCACGAGAAGGAAGTGGAAGGCCTCGATACGGCGGCTAAGGTCGAAAAAATCTGCGGTTGGATCAGCGCTGATTCCGCTGCTGTTTTGAAGATTCTCCCGCAGGGAATCCAGGCTCAGCTAATGCTCGGCCGCGATAGCCATGGCAACGTGCAAGTTTCCCTTATCGAAACGGAAAAGCTCATTATTGAGATGGTGAAGAAGGACCTCAAGAACCGTCCGGATTTCAAGGGCAAGTTCTCCGCTCTCAACCACTTCTTCGGTTACGAAGGGCGCTGCGCTGCTCCGTCGAACTTCGACGCTGACTACTGCTACGCTCTCGGCTATACCGCTTCCGTGCTCGCTCTCAACAAGATGAACGGCTATATGAGTTCCGTCCGCAACCTCACCAAGGGCGTGGAAAAGTGGACTGCCGGTGGCCTCCCCATCACGATGATGATGAACATCGAACGCCGCGCCGGTGCAGACAAGCCGGTGATCAAAAAGGCTCTCGTGGAACTCGACGGCAAGCCGTTCAAGTACTTCGCAGCCCGCCGAGCAGATTGGGCGAAGACAGAAAGCTACACCTATCCGGGCCCTATCCAATACTGGGGACCGAAGGAAGTCGCCGACATTACTACGTTCACGATCAAGCTCGAACGCGGTGCGATGAAAGTTTAATTTGTGTTAATTATACAAGGGTACCTCTAAAAATTGCTTTGATGAAGTGAACAGCTTGCAAATCGAGTGCAGCAAAGGCAAGCTTGCTTGTCTTTATTGCCGAGATGCAGCAGCGGACGATGAAATCGCTCAAATTGAGAGTCGCACTTAAGCTTGCTTAAGTATGACCGAAATGCAGGCGATGACGCGAAGCGTCAAAATCGTCAATTGTCAAGAACCGAGCAAGAAACAGAGTCTCTTGGCGCTTTAGCGCTTAGTGACTCTGATCCTTCATAGATGCGTGTGCGAAAGGAGTA
>JALNVO010000145.1 GCA_023231365.1 Fibrobacteraceae bacterium
CAAAGCGATTGTAGACAAGGTTTTCAACGCGGCTGTCGCCCGCGAAGCCGCTCATAAAGCCCGCAACTTAGCCCGTCGTAAAAATATTCTTGAAAGTGGCGGACTTCCTGGCAAACTAGCTGATTGCAGTGAACGCGATCCATCCAAATGTGAGCTCTTCATTGTGGAAGGTGACTCTGCAGGTGGTTCTGCTAAGCAGGGACGGCGCCGTGAATTCCAAGCGATTCTTCCTCTTCGCGGCAAAATTTTGAATGTTGAGAAAGCGGGCCTTGACCGCGTGCTCAATGCGGATACTATTCAAGACCTCATCAATGCTCTCGGATGCGGTGTCGGGAATGAATTCAAGCTTGAAAAACTGCGCTACCACAAAGTCATCATTATGACCGATGCTGATGTCGATGGCTCGCACATACAGACTCTTCTCCTCACATTCTTCTTCCGCTATATGCGTCCCCTCGTAGACGGCGGATTTGTATTCATTGCGCAACCGCCTCTTTTCCGCCTTTCTCAAGGCAAAAAGACGATTAGCTATCTCTTTAATGAAGACGACCTCGCCCAAATTAAGGATAGAAAGGGCTTCGACATTCAGCGGTACAAGGGCCTTGGTGAAATGAACCCGGAACAGCTGGCCGAAACGACTATGAATCCAGAATCCCGGATCATGAAGAAGTGCCATATCAATGATGCTATCCTTGCTGATAACGTATTTAGTATGCTAATGGGTGAAGACGTGGAACCGCGTCGCAAATTCATTGAAACAAATGCATATAAAGTAATTAATAACTTGGACATTTAACTTCCCATGAATGACACCGACAAGCAAAGCTTTCAAAACGTGCTCTCGCTTGCACGCGGTCAAGTACAGGAATACCTTACCAAAGCCGATGACGTTGTTGCCGACGTAGCGCGTTCAGCTCCTGTCGGGGTTTCTTCCCGTATGGGAAAATTAATCCAGCGGAAGGGAAAGAAGATCAGATCCACTATACTTTCCCTTCTTGCTTGCACAGGTAAGGAATTGCCCGATTTAGATCGCGTGGCACATGCTTGCGCTGGCATCGAACTTTTGCACTTGGCAAGCCTCGTCCACGACGACATCATTGATGAAACGACTATGCGGCGGGGTGAGCGGACTGCTCATATGGAATGGGGAAATAAAATTGCCGTGCTTATTGGCGATTACATTCTTTCACAAGCTATGCGGTGCGTCATTAATGAAAAGACAAGAGAAATTCCTTTAGTCCTTTCTTCTGCAGCAAACAACTTAATTGTCGGCGAAATTTCAGAGTTGGATTCTACGGGTGATTTGAATTTGAGTCTCGCTCATTACAACGAAATCATCCAAGGAAAGACCGCCGCGCTTGTGGATGCCAGTGCCCGTATTGGAGCTCTTCTAGCCGGTTTTGATGCGAAAGTTGTGGAAGAATGCGGAAAAATGGGAACTCACTTCGGGCTTGCTTTTCAAATTATCGATGATCTTTTGGATTATGGTATCGGTGCTAAGGATTTGGACAAAGCGAAGTTCACCGATATTTCCAATGGCTTGGTAACGCTCCCACTGATTTATTATTTTGAATCGTGTCCGGCAGAAGAAAAAGCTTCAATGAAAGAATTGCTTTCTCACGCAGCAGAGAATGACATTCCAGAAAAGATCTGTGCAAAATTGGAGTCAAGCAATGCTTTTGAAAAAGCAAAAAATTGCGCTCTTGAACACGTGAAGGCTGCAATTGATATTTCTAAAAAGCTTCCCCCTTCTAAAAATATGGATACCCTAACAGCGTTTTTCTTTTCGATGAGCGATCGTCAGAACTGATTTTTTTTGCTTGAGGTTGTATATGAACGCACTAGAAATTTCTAAAGGCATTTTTTCTGTCGGTGTCACAAATCCAGATTTGAGAATTTTCGACATAGTTATTCCCACGCAATTCGGTTCCACTTATAACGCCTATCTGGTAAAAGGTGAAAAAGCCCTTGCGTTGATCGATACGGTTCACTCCGAGAAAAGCTCCGAATATTTGACTGATTTGCAGAATGTATGCGACCTCTCTAAAGTGGATTACATCGTAATGAATCATACGGAACCGGATCATTCCGGCAGCCTTGAAAAATTATTGGAACTTGCTCCAAATGCTAAAGTTGTAGGGACTGTAGCTGCGCTCAAATTTCTCAGAGCAATATGTAACCGTGATTTTCCTTCAATTACGGTAAAAGACGGGATGGTCGTTGATCTTGGAGGAAAGACGCTTGAATTTATTGTCGCTCCAAACTTGCATTGGCCCGATTCCATGTTCACCTATGTGAAAGAGAACAAGTTGATTTTCACTTGTGATTTTCTCGGGGCCCATTTTTGCGGAGCTCCTATGCTCTCTGAAGTTCTTAACCTTGACGATTATAAAAGTTCGCTTAAACTCTATTTTGATTGTATCTTTGCTCCATTTAAAAAATTCGTGCAGAACGGTCTCAAAAAAATAGATTCCTTGAATCTTGAATTTGTATGCCCTAGCCACGGTCCTATTTTGGATACGGAAATTTGCCAAACAATAGAAACATACCACAAATGGAGCGAAGAAAAATCAGTGGGCAATACCGCCGTCATTGCCTATTGTTCCGCATACGGATATACAAAAGACCTCGCAAGAGTTGCCAATGATGTATTACATGCGCATGGTTATACCGTTCACTCTTTCGATTTAGGGGTAACTCCAGCACCACTCGCGGCAAATGCCGCTAATGAAGCAAAGCTATTTCTCATTGGATCTCCGACGCTCAATAAAGATGCTCTTCCACCGGTATGGTATTTCATTGCGCATCTTTCCGCGATTACCGCCCCCAAAAAGAAAGTGGGCGTTTTCGGTTCTTATGGATGGACTGGCGAAGCTGTGCCGCATATTGTAGATCATTTAAAACAAATGAAATTCAACGTACAGGGCGAAGGCTTTCGCGTAAATTTTAAGCCTTCAGCAAATGAATTAGAAAAAATGAAGGTTTATGTCGAGGCTCTCCTTTCGGAATCGAAGCCTTGAATGATGTATTAGCTTCGCTGAATGCAGAACAGCTTTTGGCAGTTAAGACGACTGAAGGCTATGTTCGGGTTATGGCGGGAGCTGGTACCGGAAAGACTAAAGCGCTTACTACCCGTTACTGCTATCTCGTTTCAGAGTTAGGAATTTCTCCTTCAAATATTCTCACTGTCACTTTTACAAACCGAGCTGCTAATGAGATGAAGGCCCGCGTGAGAGCAAGTCTCGGTGATGTGGATTTAGGTCTCATCAGTACGATACATGCTTTTTGTGCGCGCTTTTTAAAAGATGAAATCCATTTGCTGAATTATCCGAAGCGGTTCATCATTTTAGACACAGAAGATGAACGCGAGATGCTTTTGCAGATCTTTACGGATATGAAGATCACGCTTCGCGATACGACACTTCAGCATACAATCGATCAAGTGCTTGAAGCAAAAAAAATGACAGCAGATTCGTACATTGATGAGCTTTTGCACTTGACAGATGAAAACCTCCAAGAAAAAATCAACTTGGAAGGCGAGCGAAACGATCAGATTTTTTTGCGTTATCTGTATGAACAAAAAAAATGTTTCGGGTTAGATTTTAACGACCTCATCAACTTTACCACTTATATCCTTGAAAACTTTCCAGAAGTTGCCGCCAAATGGCAGAACAAGATGCAATATGTGCAGGTTGATGAGTTCCAGGATGTGAGCGAAAAGCAGTACAAAATTGCGCAGATCCTTTCGCAAAAGCATCGCAACCTGTTTATCGTAGGCGATAGCGATCAGACGATATATTCCTGGCGAGGCTCGCATGTACGGCTTTTTTTGGATTTTGACAAAAAATACCCTGCGTCGAAGACGATCATCTTAAAAGAAAATTACCGCAGCACGCCGCAAATCCTTTCTGCGGCAAACGAACTGATTTCACATAACGTAATACGTTTTCCTAAAGAACTTCACGCAGTTTGTGCCTCAGGTGAAAAGCCTTTGTACTTTCACGGGAAAAATTCAAAAGAAGAATCCCTGTGGATTGCCGAAATGATCGAATCTTTAGTAAAACGCGGAGTGTCCCTCGCGAATATTGCCATCCTTTATCGGGCGCACTTTCTTTCGCGTGCTATAGAAGAATGCTTGATTCAGAAAAGAATTCCCTACCGCATCCTTTCTGGGATTTCCTTCTATGCGCGAAAAGAAATCAAGGACGTTGTCTGTTATTTGCGGATGCTCACAGCACAAGACGATATCGCCTTTTTGCGTACCATCAATGTGCCTGGGAGAAAAATTGGCAAGAAAAAATTGGAGATGCTCAAGGAGTATGCCCACGCTAATCGGGTTTCGCTTTTTGAAGCTTTGCTAGAAAATTTGGATAGTGCGTTCTTCAAGGGGACTGGTGCCGCAAAATACGCTAATGCTATTCTCACCACGAGAAAGAATTTGGCAGAAAAAAAGCTCGATGATGTTTTGCAGCAGATCATGGATCTTTCAGGGTATGGTGAATTTATACGTTTGGAAGCGGATCAGGACAGGTTAGATAACATTGCGGAATTCAAGCGCACCATTGAAACGGCGAGCAAGGATCCGGACGCCAATTTGGATGATTTCCTTTCCAAAATAGCCCTCTATGGAAATTTGGATAAAGAAGAACGCGAAAATGCCGTGAAGCTTCTAAGCATTCACTCCGCGAAAGGACTTGAGTTCCCCTATGTTTTCATTACTGGGTTAAATGAAGGCGTTTTCCCAAGCGCTCAAGTGGAAACGCCCGAGGAAATGGAAGAGGAACGCCGCATTGCTTATGTCGCTTTTACGCGCGCAAAAAAGCAACTTTTCATCACTGAAAATGAGAACGGCGAAGGCGCGGGGATTTGCAAATATCCTTCTCGGTTTATTTTTGAGGCCGGCGAAAGTAATCTGACTTTGGTAAGGCCCCTTCCAGAAACGTTGAAGCAAAAAGCGCTTGCTAAAATTTTAGAAGACATCGACAGAATGAATCTTTTGAGCAACCTCTTTTTTGTAGGCGATAATATTTTGCATCCCGTTTTTGGCAAAGGGACTATCGTTTCAATTGATAGTGCCGCATCTTCATACATTGTCAAATTCGATTCACTTGAAACGCCCCGCAATATTCAATTTACGGCAAAGATTCAACGGCTCCAAGGGGAAACGGCGTAATGCAGAGCCCTCCCCTTATTATGAATTTTTCCGGAATCTATCCCGGTCAAGAATTTTATAAAAGGAAAAATTTTAAATGGCTGGATTGCTCGCAAATCAGCGGCACTGATTCTTACTTGGATAGCGGAGCGGAAGTAGAGATCAAAAAACTGATTCAAAGCTTTCCCGCAGATGGGATCCATTTTATAGACAGCGGAAATTACCATTATATTAGCAGGCTCTGGACAGATAGAATTCAGAAAGAGTTTAATTTAGTAGTATTCGACCACCATTCCGACATGCAGGAACCGATATTTGGAGATGTCCTTTCTTGTGGAAGCTGGATAAAAAGCGTGCTTGATACGAATCCGTTTATTTCTAAAGTCTTTCTTTTTGGCGTAAGCGAGGAACATGCAAAAGAAATTGGAAAAGAATACGGTAACAAAGTTTTTGTACAAACAGAAAAAGAATGTGAAAAATTCATTTTAATACCCAGCGGATTGTTCGGAGAAAATATCTATATATCCATAGACAAGGACGTACTTGGCAAAGCGGAAGCCGAAACGAATTGGGATCAAGGAAACCTTTCTTTAGATATAATCTTGAAATCAATTCAAGAGATGTCACAAAAAGCAAGTATCTTCGGCATTGATATTTGTGGTGAAGCACAAAACAATTTAAGCGATCCTCTTTTTGAAACAAAGCAGGACCTGAACGATAGAACAAATTCAAAGATTCTTGAGTTTATAGAATCAATTAAAGAAGGAAATATAAAATGAATCGGGTCGTCAGTATTCAAGACATTTCCTGCCTTGGCAAATGTTCTTTAACCGTCGCGCTTCCAATTTTGTCTGCAATGGATATAGAAGCGGCTGTTATCCCCACGGCTGTTCTTTCTACGCATACGGCCATCAAAGGTTTTACTTTTCGCGATTTGACGAGTGATATTTTGCCGATAGTGGAACATTGGCAAAAAGAAGGCTATGCTTTTGATGCCATTTATACAGGGTATCTCGGATCCAAGCAACAGATTGACCTTGTCGCTAAAGTTTTCAAGCTCTTCAAAACCAAAGACAACTTTTTCCTAGTAGACCCGGTAATGGGTGACAATGGAACTTTCTATTCTGGATTCAATGAAGACTTTGCTGCATTGATGGGTTCGCTTTGCAAAAAAGCCGATGTGATTACCCCCAATTTAACAGAAGCGTCTTATATGCTCAAAGTCCCTTATCTTGAAGAAAAGGGATACAGCAAGGATTATATTGAGGATGTTCTTGTCAAGCTCTCCGGCCTCGGTGTTAAAAAGCCCGTTCTTACGGGAATCCGCTTTAACCGAGATGAAATTGGCGCAGCTGCATACGATAGCACCACCGGAAAATTTGTGGAGGCATTCAACGAACGGATCCCGCAACGGTTCCACGGCACGGGCGATATTTTTGCATCTGTGCTTACAGGCGCGCTTGTCAAAGGATTTTCACTGCAAGAATCGTTAGCGCTCTCTGTCGATTATACGCTCGAGTCCATTAAAGCTACGATCAACGATCCAAATGCGCGAAACTATGGCGTGAATTTTGAAAGTGCGATTCCGATGCTTGTAAAGGGCTCCAATCGATAATTTATACAAAACGGGGCTCTGTAGCATTCTTGTGCTTTTCAGCAAGAGATCGGAGAATTCCATCGGAAACTCCCATTTTGGGAACTTGAAATTCTTTTAGGTCTAGTTTTTTAAGAATA
>JALNVO010000146.1 GCA_023231365.1 Fibrobacteraceae bacterium
CCGACGCGGATGCCAAAGGTATCAATAACACCCTTATTGACGCTTTGCGTCACCCCTGCGGTTCGGTCATACAACCAAGCAAGCTCGGTTGTGCGACACTCACCTTGCGTGCTACTGACCACTTTTGTGCTTACGTACTTGTCGGTGCAACTCGGCAATGTGCATGCAAGCATGCCCGCAACTCTCGTTTTAGCCGACAATCGTTCCCACTCCCACAGGGATCACTCCTACTCCTTTCGCACACGCATCTATGAAGGATCAGGGGCTCTAACCACTAAAGTGCCAAGAGCCCCTGTTTCTCACTAAGGAGTAAACTCCTAAGTGTTCATGCTTCTTGCTCGGTTTGACGCTAGAGCGTCATTGGCGGCACTGAGTTATATTGACAAGTAAATTTATCAATACGACATTCGTTTTGCAGAATACTCGCCTAATTTCATGAGCGCAGACTAATTTTTAGAGGTGCCCTACTTTTTGTATGATTTACATTTTTTATTTAGGGTAAAAAGGGAATCTTTTTCCCGTTGAAAAGAGGGGCTGGTGTTAGAAATAAAGGACAAAGATCTTCTTATTTTCTAAATTACTGGAGAATATAAATCACCGCCATTTTTTTGTTTATGGAGTTTTAATGAAAACGGATAAGAATGAAGAAAAGGAACAAGATAAAGCCCCGGAATTTTTGAAGAAGGCCGAAGAGTATTTTTCAAATAACCGGAAGATTTTTATGTGGTCCGCTGTCGATGATGAAATCGCCTCAAAAATTGTGAAGCAAATGCTTTATCTTGACTCGCTTTCCCATGATGATATAACTCTTTTTATCAATAGTCCAGGCGGAGTTATCTCCAGCGGGCTTGCCATTTATGATTGTATGAATGCTATCAAGAGCGACGTCGCTACGGTTTGTTGTGGTCAGGCGGCTTCTATGGGTGCCGTCCTTTTGACTGCAGGGGCTAAAGACAAACGCTATGCTTGGCCGTCTGCGCGGATTATGATTCACCAACCGTTGATTCAAGGACAGATGGAAGGCCCTGCGAGCGATATTAAAATTCAGGCCGAAGAAATGCTTCGCATTCGCTCTATTACAACGAAGATCATTGCGGAATCCAGTGGTAAGAGTATTGAAGAGGTGGATCGCGATACGGAACGAGACAACTTCATGTCTGCGGAAGAAGCTAAGGCTTATGGCCTTGTTGATTCTGTAAAGAGCATTGTCTAATGGGTTTGTTTTCTGTCATTAAGAGCGGGCTTTCCAAAACGCGTAATGCGATTTTAGGTGAGCTCAAAGGGATTGCCGGCAAGGGTAAAGTCTCCGATGAAATGCTGGAGGATTTGGAAGAGCGCTTGATTAAAGCGGATGTAGGAACGGAAGCTGCATTTCTTCTCACGGATGCGCTCCGGGAACAGGCTCTTGGCAAATCCCTTTCTCAGGATGAAATTCTCGACATTCTCCGCTCGGAAGCGGAGCTTTTTTTAATGGATCCGCCTCCGTTTGTGCTCAAGGGAAAACCTCATGTGATACTCGTGATCGGGGTGAATGGTGCGGGCAAGACGACGACGATCGGCAAGCTTGCCAAGCATTATAAAGATCAAGGGCACAAGGTGATGATCGCTGCTGCGGATACTTTCCGTGCAGCGGCTATGGAACAATTAGAAGTGTGGGCGAACCGTTCCGAGGCCGAATTTGTACATCACGCAGAAGGTTCGGATCCTGCGGCCGTAGCGTTTGATGCCTGTGTAGCCGCCAAGGCAAGAGGCTGCGACATTGTGCTGATTGATACTGCTGGCCGCTTGCAGAATAAAGATTATTTGATGGAAGAACTTGCCAAGGTTGTTCGGGTTCTCAAGAAGCAGGATGCCGCATATCCTCATGATATCTGGCTTGTTATTGATGGCAATACGGGCCAGAATACAATTAATCAGGCAAAGATTTTTAATCAGAGTTTTCCGCTTACGGGTTTGGTGGTTACCAAGCTTGATGGCACAGCTCGCGGTGGTTCCATCTTGAGTATTGCGAGCTCTCTGAAAATTCCAATTCTTTGGGTGGGCATGGGCGAGCGGATAGACCAGCTCGTTCCCTTTAATAAAGGGGAATATGTCGATGGCCTTTTCAAAGAATAAGCTGATTGCCGTTTTCTTTTCTTTCTTTTTGTTTTCTTGTTCTGGAAATTCTTGCCCAGTGCCTACAGAGTATGTGCATCTTTATGCTGAAATGCGCATTGCAGAGCGGGAGTATGGAGAGACTTCTCCTGAAGGGCGCATTGTGAGAGTTGAGATTTTAAAGAAGTATGGCTATTCTCGTGTAAGGTTTGATTCTGTTGCGGAATGCATACAAAAGAATTATCAAGCTTGGGATCCTTTTCAAACGCAGGTTTCTGAATACATAGATTCTTTGGCTATTGCCGCTAGTGCCGTCCCTTCTCCGATAAAAGCTGATCCTGAAAGAGGCAGAAGGAATCCAAGGCCCTTTAAGGAAGGTCTTCCAGAATGAACCTTTTTGCAAAATTCTTTTTTTTGATGTTTATCGGATCCTCTTTTGCTCTTTCTCAAAAGCCCATTGCAGAAACAGTGCGATGGGAAAAATATACAGAAGCTTTATCGGCGGCACAAAAAGATCATAAGCTTGTTTTTGTCGACTTGTATGCCACGTGGTGCATTCCGTGTCAAGTAATGGCTGCTAATACGTTTACGGATAAGGCTGTAGTGAACCTTCTGAACTCTAGGTTCCATCCGGTCAGATTGGATGTGGATTCTCCTGAGATTATCGATTGCGATGGCAAAAAGAATACTCCGGAGCGCTGTTTTTTTGATGTATGGGAATTAGATGGTGTGCCTTCATATGTTCTAATTGCACCTAAAGGAACTTCTATTCTAACTTTGACACAGGCTTTGGATGCAGGACAAATGCGAATACTGCTTTTTCAGTTTTTGAATAAGGAAAAGGAGTGGATTTCGGAATGAGTATTACACCTCTTGAAATCATTTTTTGGTCTCTCCTTTTTCTGGTGGTTCACTGCTATATCATTTTCCCAGTAACGCTCCCTTTTGTGAGCGAAATTTTCCGGCGAAAGGAACGCGTTCCGGCTAGAAAAGGGATCCTTCCTAAAGTTTCCATTGTCGTTTCGGCTTATAATGAAGAATCTGTAATAGAGGCAAAAATACAGAACTTTTTGGAGTTGGACTATCCAAGGGAATCGATGCAAATCCTCATCGGCGATGATGGCTCTACAGATAAGACCGCTGAAATTGTTGCCCGCTATGAGAAACAAGGTATTACGCTCGTCAAAGCGGAGAGGAACGCCGGTAAGGCAGCTATGCTCAATCGCTTGCAAAAGATTGCAACAGGAAAGATTTTAGTGTTTTGCGATGCGAATACAATGCTTTTCCCAAATGTTATTCGTAAGTTAGTCGCTCCATTTGACGATGAAAAGATGGGCTGCGCTTGCGGGCATCTGATTCTGACAGATAAAAGCGGAAGCCCATTAGGCTCTGGAGAGCGCTCCTATTGGGATTTGGAATCAGAGATTAAAAAGTTTGAAGGAGTCTTGGATCGCCTTATTGGAGGCAACGGAGCTCTTTATGCTATCCGCAATGAGCTTTATACCGAGCTCCCGACAAAGAAAAGTGTAATGGATGATTTTTTTATCACGGTAAAGATTCTGCAGAAAGGCTTCTTTTGCACATTCATCCCTAGCGCTATCGGTACGGAACAGACATCAAAAGAAGGTGCGGGTGAATATCGCCGCAAAGTCCGCATTGGACGGGCCAATTACAATTACCTTTTTTCCTATTTGTCTCTCTTAAATCCGTTTCACCCCGTATTAGCCTATCTGTTCTTTTCCCATAAGTTCTTGCGGTGGTTTACTCCCCATATTGGAATTGCCATTTTTATAGTTAATTTATTCTTACTTTCTACACATAAATTAGTTTATTTCATTTCTTTGGGGCTTATGTTGGCCTTTCTGTTTATTTCTTTAACAAAGCTTTCCAAGAGTGCTTATTATTTTATTTTGATGAATTTTGCCGTACTCAAGGGCAGCGTCCTTGCCTTTAAAAGGGAGAAGAGCGGTGGGTGGAAACGCGAGGCCAGGGGTGATGAACCGGCGACTCCAGTGTCAAAAGTTTTCCCGGTTGTTCTGGGGGCTATACTTACTTTTGGCATAGCCTCGCCTTCTCATGCTTTAACGGCTGATGTTTCTATAGGGTCGATTAATTCTACAGAAGAATTGAAAGATTTCAATATTGACATGGAAGGCCATTGGTGGTATGGTGCAGACCAAATGGTTTTTTTGGGCCTTGGCGTGGGCTATGAGCGCTTTGGAAATGTGACGATTGTTCCTTGCACGGGCAGCCTTTGGGTTAGGTTGCCGATAGGGAGTGTTGTTCTTCCCGTCGGAACTTTTGATCTGGGCTATGCTTTTGGCGATGATGCGCAGATGATTTGGCGTGCTGGTGGAGGCCTTGACATAAAGAATGGAAAACATTCTTCCATCATCCTTGTCGGCGGATACCAAAATTTACGCCGTGCAGGAGACTTTGTTTACCTTCGGGCAGGGCTTTTGCTTGAACTCTAATAATTTTATTCGATGGTCAAGTCTTCATCGGCGACGTTGAGCCCGGCGACGATTTCAAGTGCATCTGGTTCGTCCAAAAATTTGGCAATAAGGCCGGTGCGCTTAGAGTGGTCTTCATGAGATTCCATCTCAATGACGTCGTCGATTTTTACGCCGATGATTGCTTTGTCTGTGACGGGGATTTTAAGGGACATACCTTTGGAAATATCTCCGCTTAGCTTTTGCCCTCTGAAAATCAAGCTTTTTTGATCTTCGCCAAATAAAGTTCTTTTAACGTGAAATGTAGCCATATCGTTATGTTATACGATCGAATGAAAAATGTTGATTTTTGTATCCATGCTGAAAAGTTAAATTTTTCTCATGGTTTTGCGTATAGGAAGAATCCCTTTTTTGGTCTGTGCTCCGTTTTTTCATCTTTTTTTACAAAGAGAGCGCCGGTTTCAGGATTATTATTTTGAAGATGGCGTTCCAAGGGCTTTGAATAAGAAGTTATGGTCTGGAGAAATCCATCTTGCTCCAGCATCTTCCATCGCATATGCCCGGGCTCCTCAGAGCTTGGTCCTCGCTCCGGATATTTGCACATCTTCAAAATTGGAAGTCCATTCCGTGGAATTGTTTTCAAGGTGCCCAATAGAGGATCTTTCAAAGAAACGCATCTTTCTCAGTTCGCAGAGTGCGACTTCTGTAGCGTTGTTGCGCATTCTTTGTTCTCAACGATATCACATCTCACCTGAATTTATTATAAATGAAAATACAGACTTTGATGCTAAGTTGTTGATAGGAGATGAGGCCCTTCTTGAAAAAATGAAGATGGGATTTCCGTATTGTTATGATCTGGCTTCTTTGTGGCGTGAGTGGCAAGGGCTTCCTTTTGTATTCGGAGCGTGGAGCATCCATCATTCCGCTTTATTTTCGGATGTCCGTCCTCTTCTAGAGGCCTTTTTGACAGACGTTAAAGAATCCATAAAAGTATTCCGGGAATCGCCAGAAAGGGCTCTCGCTTCTTGGAGCGCTTTGTACTCAAACACGTTTCCAAAAGAGTTCCTCCTAAATTATTACGGTTCTTTGGATTATGAATTTACCGAAGAGAGGAAAGAGTCTCTTTCCCTTTATTTTTTGCTTTGCAAAAAGGAAGGCATCCTTTTGGATGCTCCGAAGTTAAAGTTCCTTTGAATGTAATGCCTGCTATGCGTTGCTTCTATACCTTGAAAAATTTTCTTTTCCCTGTTGAAAATTTAAGTATTGAATGTAGTTTTAGATAAGGATGAAGGGATTTAAAGGGATTTCGCATGGCTGTTGGAAAAATTCTTGTCGTTGATGATAACGCCCGGACAATCATTTCTGTTGAAAGTTATTTGGTTAAGGCGGGCTATCAAGTTTTTGATTGCTCTTCTGGCGCAGAAGCTCTTCGATTTTTAGACGAAAATTCTGTCGATTTAATTTTATTGGACATCAATATGCCCGGGCTTACCGGTTATGAAACATGTTCAAGAATCCGCAACAAATTTCCGATTGACGATTTGCCGATAATTTTTTTTACCGGCAGAGAGGATGCAGAGAGTATTATCAGCGGTTTTAAATCGGGTGCTTCCGATTTTGTAAGCAAGACTTTTCTTCCGGAGATTTTACTTGCCCGTGTATCGGTACATATCCGCATGTCTCAGACACTTCGGAAAATTCGCGAAATTTCTCTGACGGATGATCTAACTCAAGTTTATAACCGCCGTCATGCGATTTATACGCTTCACGAATGGTTTGCCCGTAGCAAGCGCTATGGAACGGCGTTCTCTCTCATCTATTTTGATTTGAATGCTTTTAAGGAAATCAATGACAATTATGGGCATCAGGCCGGTGATTTGCTCCTTTGTTCTGTGACAGGAGCGATAAAGAAGATTCTGCGCGCTTCCGATATGCTTTTCCGTATGGGTGGGGATGAGTTTATGGTTCTTTGCCCGGATACTGGAAAAGACGGCGCAAAAAAGTGCGTCGATCACATGAAGAAAGCTTTGCAGGATGTGGCTATTGCGGGGCGGAGCCCTACCTTTGCTTATGGTATCGTTCATTCTATGGATGATTATAATGAAATGGATAATATGTTGAGCTCTGCGGACAATGCGATGTACGCTTGTAAGATGAAAATGAAGGATAAGGGTACCTCTAAAAATTCATTTTTATGACGAGAAGCCGGATCCCTCTAGGGAACGTCAGGATTCGAAGAGCCGGACTCTGGGCCGGCCCCGCAGGGGTGAGGATGGAACAACGTGACACCGCA
>JALNVO010000147.1 GCA_023231365.1 Fibrobacteraceae bacterium
GAAACCGGAGACTTTTCCGTGGAACTCGCCCTCGGGAATTTCCAGCAACGTCTCTCGGCACTCGCCGCCCGCCATACGAATCTCCGCATCATCGACTTCGCCACATTCCTCCGAAAATTCCCGGACAGGAATCTCGTGGACTGGAAATACTATTTCCTCTCGGAAACGGAACTGAATCCAAAGCTCGCGGCACCATTCCGCACCTGGTTCACCCATACGCTCCGCACTCTTGACACGCGAGAGCGGAAATGTCCCGTCCTCGACCTCGACAACACCCTCTGGGGCGGCATCCTCGGCGAAGACGGCGCAAGCGGCATCCGCATCGGCGGCGACTACCCCGGCAACGCCTTTCTCCTTTTCCAGCAGCAGATCCGGGCGCTCTCGGAACGCGGCGTAATCCTCGCCGTCTGCAGCAAGAACAACGATGCCGACGTCCTTGAAGCCTGGAAAAGCAACCCGTACCTTGCGCTTCGCCAAGAGCACTTCGCCGCCATCCGCATCAACTGGGACAACAAAGCGGACAACCTCCGGGAACTCGCAGAGGAACTGAATTTAGGACTCGACAGTTTCGTGTTCCTCGATGACCAGCCTGCGGAACGGGAACTCGTCCGTTCGCTTCTTCCGGAAGTCACCGTGCCGGAATTCCCGGACAAGCCCTATCTGCTGCCCACCTTTTTCAAGGAACTCGTGGAAGAGCACTTCAGCCTCTACCGCACCACCGCCGAAGACCGGAGCAAAACCAACCAGTACCACGAAAACGCGCAGCGCACCGCCGCCCGTGCCGCCTTCGCGAACTTTGACGATTACCTCAAAAGCCTCGACATCCGCACCGACATCCGCGAAGCGGACTCTTTCAGCCTCCCCCGCGTCGCCCAGATGGCCCAGAAAACCAACCAGTTCAACCTCACCACGTGCCGCTACACGGAAACGGATCTTAAAAGCCTCCTCAATCAGGGAGCCAGCATCTACACCCTCAGCGTCCAAGACAAATTCGGCGACAGCGGCATGACAGGCGCCCTCATCATCACCTTCCCCGCAAAGGATAGCGCCCGCATCGATTCCCTTTTCTTAAGCTGCCGCATTCTCGGACGGAACATCGAGCACACGTTCCTTGCGGAAATCCTCAATAGGCTCACGGAAAGCGGTATCCGCACCGTCACCGCCGAATACATCCCCACGTCCAAAAACACGCAGGTCCGTGATTTCTATGACCGGGAAGGATTCTCGCTCACAGGCGAAACCGACGGACAGCGGGAATACCGGCGAGAAGTCGGATCATCAAATCCGTAAAAACAATCATTATTCAAAAAATTGCCGTAAAAAATATGGATCCCATCCATAAAAATAACGCTAACCAATTTTACAAGAATGCCTATATTAAAAACAAGATGCAAGGACAATCCATGAACACACGCGAACAGCTTCTTGAAACCTTCCGGCAAGTCCTCGAGACTCCGGCACTTGACGAAACCGCCTCCCAGAAAACCTGCGCCAAATGGGATTCCATTCACCACCTGAATCTCATTGTCGCTCTGGAAACGACGTTTGACATTTCGCTCGAACCCGAAGAAATGGCGGAGATGACCGACTTTGAGACGGCGCTGAGGCTTGTGGAGGGGAAAAAAGGATAATTATGGAACTCTCCGAATACGAACAGTACAACATTAAATGCAATTACGGGATCAAAAATCTTAAACGGCTTCAGGACACACTTTTTGAGATGCTGCTCTGGCTTGATGACCTCTTTACAAAAAACAACATCACCTATTTCTTAATGTATGGAACGCTTCTGGGAGCGGTGCGGCATCAAAATTTCATTCCCTGGGATGATGATCTTGACATCTGCATTATGAAGGACGACTATGAAAAAGCAATTGCACTGATTCAAAAAAATACGCCCATTCAATATGTATTGGGGAATAAACAAACCGATCCAAAATATTTCCAAGATTTTAGCCGACTTTACTACAAGCATTCACAAACATATAATCAAGCATATCCCAGTCTGAATACCGTCTCCAACAAAGGCTTTTACATTGATCTTTATCGTTGCTGGGAAGATCGGCGCAGCATTTTTTCAATAACACAAAAGAAATATTTCAATGAACTTATCAATACCCGCTATGTTCTGAAGACTGGGAAATGGTCTGCAAAAATCCCCGCATTTCTATCCCTATTCTATAAAACACCTTTGGTAATCGGAAGTTATCTATTAGATAAGATAGCACCCAAAAAAGATGGATATACAACTGACCCTACGGATCAGACGGTTCCCCTCTGGAAAGACGAGCTTTTTCCACTTAGTCCCGTACTATTCAACGGCAAAACTTTTTATGCGCCAGCAAAATATGATGCATTCATGCGCAGGCATTTTGGCAACTATATGCAAGTCCCCGACCGGGAACACCGCCTGACTCATTATGAAAAGGTCGAATTCCTGAATCCCTGAAATTCGTCAGCCATTCTTCACGGGCATCGTTTCTCGAATAATTGTCGTGCTTATCCCCTCTGTTCTGGGCAAATAAAGCACTTCACAATATTGCTTTAAAAAATCAAACCGCCCCAGCCAGTCATCTCCCATCACCATCAAATCACATTGATATTTTAAAACATCATCGGTTTTCTGCTCCCAATTCATCTCAGGAATCACCTGGTCCACAACACGAAGAGCAGCTACAATCCGGGCCCTTTCCGGATATGGAATAACAGTTCGCTTCCCCTTCAGCGCATTAAATTCATCCGTGGACACAGCCACAATCACTTCATCGGCCAACTGGGCAATCCGCTCCAGAAGATTCAGGTGTCCTATATGGAACAAATCGTATGTCCCATAGGTAATCGCGCATTTAAACTGTTTCATGGATAAAAAATAAGCTCTTATTTCGTGAGCAGGGAAGATAAAACTTATTGCCCATCAAAGAAATATACTTTTGTATTATTACGGGAACGAAATATAGTATGGCCATACCGAAACATATTCACTATTGTTGGTTAAGCGAAGACCCTTATACAACACTTGTCCAACATTGTATTAACAGCTGGATCGTTCAGCTACCGGATTACGAAATAACTTTATGGAATTCAAAAAACTTTGACACAGAATCCATTCCGTGGGTCCATCATGCCATTCAAAACAAAAAATGGGCTTTTGCCGCCGACTATATCCGCTTATACGCTCTCTACAATTATGGAGGAATCTATTTGGATTCAGACGTTGAAGTTTTCAAAACCTTTAACGACCTCCTTCATCATCCTTATTTTATGTGTTATGAAAAAGGCACTCATAGAATTGAAGCGGCCATCCTTGGTTTCCAGCCTTACAACGATCTAATAAAAAAATGCTTGCACTATTATGAATCGCATGATTTTAATCAAAACGAAATCATCCACCCTATCACAATACCATTTCTATTCCAAAGGATAATAAAAAAAGATTATCATATAAATTATCTGTCCGATGGAAATCCATTCAGCAAAGAATCAGATACAATAAACATTTTCCCTTCAGAATATTTTTCACCCAAAAGCTATCAAACGAAAGAAACAAAAATTACATCTAAGTCTTATTGTCTTCACCATTTTGAAGGGGCCTGGATGTCACCCTATGAAAAAGAATACCATTGTAGAAAAGCCCGCTATAAACAAAAATATGGGGGGGTCATCGCCCAAATTCTGTGCTTCGTTTATTCTTTCAAAATGAACTATAAAAAACTAGGAATACTGGGAATTTTAAAAAAAACCTTTAGACTATGGCAAGAAAAAAAGTAATTATACAATCTATTATGATTCTGGCCGACTATAAAAAATACCTATCATTTTAAATTTAGCTTTATGAATAACCTTCGAATCATAGCCTATTACCTTCCTCAATACCACCCCATCCCAGAAAATGATGTTTGGTGGGGCAAAAATTTTACTGAATGGACTACGGTAAAAAGAGCCAAACCCCTGTTCTGCGGGCACCAACAGCCAAAAATTCCGACAGATCTTGGATACTATGACTTAAGGCAACCAGAAATAAGAAAAGCACAAGCAGCTCTGGCAAAAGAAGCCGGTATCGAAGGATTCTGCTATTGGCACTATTGGTTTGGCAATGGAAAAGAATTACTAGAACAGCCTTTTAGAGAAGTTCTACAATCCGGGGATCCCGATTTTCCGTTTTGCTTAGGTTGGGCGAACGAATCATGGCAAAGAAAAGAATGGGGAAAAACGTACAATAAAAAAAACACGGTCCTTATAGAACAACTGTATCCGGGCACAGAAGACAACCGGCTACATTTTGAATCTTTAAAACAGGCCTTCTCAGACCCTCGTTATATAAAAGTGGACGGGCAGCCCATATTTCTCATCTACAAGCCATTCCAATTTCAAGGAGTTCAACAGTTCATTACGCAATGGAATAAACTCATTTCAGAAACCGGCATTGCCCATAAATTTTACTTCATCGGTCAAATAGACAACGATTGCGAAATTGTAAAAGCAAAACAGCTAGGATTTGATTCCGTTACAATCAACTGTGTTCACCGCTTTGTGAAACCCATCTATAAATATGGCCCCCATCTTTCTGCCCTTCTCAATATCTTATTGAAAGCCCCACAAAATATAAAACGCAGAATCTTCGGAAATCCATTTGTGCTTCCCTATTCTCGGGCAATCAAATACATAACACACCCCAACTTTGACATCCGCGAAGACGTAATACCCGTCATTCTACCCAACTGGGATCATTCCCCACGCAGCGGGAAGCATAACACGATTTTAACCCACTGTTTACCCAGTCTATTCAAAAAACATTTAATGAATATTTTTTCCATTGTTGAAAAAAAACAAAACAAGCTTATCATGCTCAAATCCTGGAATGAGTGGAGCGAAGGGAATTATATGGAACCAGACGCTCAATATGGGCATGGATATCTGGAAGCCTTAAAAGAAACAATCCGGTTTTTTAAGGGCTATTGACACACACCTATCTCTTCATTTTATTCTGAAATACTTGAGAATATACCTCATATATCTGAGCCAATTCTTTATCAATGGAAACATGCTCCATAGCCCAGCGATGCCCAGCTGCAGCAACCTGTTTCAGTAAAGCTCTATTTGTATAAATCGCCACTAATTTTTCTGAAAGCGATTCAGGAGTCCATTTTTTGAACAGCATCCCTGTTTGTCCGTCTTCTATCAATTCTAGAGACGCTCCAGAATTCGACGCAATCACGCACAAACCAGACAGCATATACTCAATTGTCGTTCTTCCATAACCCTCAGCCCTAGAACAATTCAAGCCCACATCATACGATAATAATATCTTTCGGATATCCTCCTTGAAACCGCAGATACGAGCCTGTTTTTCCAAATGCCCGCAAGCGATCCTTTTTTGCAGGGCCTCCAAATCTTTCTTTTTGCCAGAGCCATAAAAATCAAGACGGATTTCATTTCTTATTTGTAATGGCAACAGAAAAAAAGCATCCACCGCCAGCCACTGTCCTTTAGCCGGTTCTATTCGTCCACAAAATATGACTTTCAGCTCTTCTTTTTCTTCCGCACCTGTTCCATCAGTAGGTATAAACGAATCGGGCAACCCATCATATATCCTAACAGTCTTCTCTTCTGCAAGCCCTCTTTGAATCCAATGCTCTTTTACTGCATCAGACACAGCAATCACTCGGTTCGCATTTGCAGAAATATATTGTGCAATATTCCAGATGGAATAATGAATATGAAAATCGGCATCTCCAAATTCCCGGATATGCCATACATGAGGAATCCCTGTCCTCTTAGCCAAGAAAGCGCCAAAACTAATCACACTGGAATTTGAATGAATTAGATCTATTTCGGATAGATTAATCATCTTTTTTATTTTCCAATAAGAACGTCTATTATTGAAATGATCTGCCAAAAAAGTCAGCAAAAGCATCCAGATACTCTGAGAGAACGTGGCACACATTCCAAAACGAAGCCGATAGCATTCTATATCATGACTCAGACAGGCTTCATACAATGCATTTTTTTTCTTCGTGATGACTACGGGTTCAATGTTATAAAATTTCCGCAGGCCTATAATCATTTCAAAAAGCGACCGCCCGGAGCCGGAAGAAATATCATCATGTGCTAAAAAAAGAACGCGCATCACACCCTCATCTCAAAAATCCGTGATACAATCGCTGAAATAATTTTTCCAGCCGAACTACCTTAAGTGCATTCCAGATAAATAATTTAATTTTTTCCTGTTTTTGTTTTACAAAGACATACTTACGAAGCACATAGCGAAACCCATACTTTCTGTACTCATCCCAAAAGGCATCGTAATTTGGCGACAACGTTGATGGACGCAGCAAATTCGGTTGGATCCACCAATTTTCATTCTGAATATTCATAACATCCAAGGATTTCGATACAGAATCAAAAAGACGTTGGCCGCCAAGCGAATTCACAAGCACCAAATTCACGCCAGCATCACCATCATTGAATGATGGATATTCTTTTTCTATCCCCCAACAATCTCCGACAGTTATATCGCCACACCGATCCAAATTCGCATACTTGCAATTTCCACATGCTGGCCGGAGAAAATGTTGATAAAACAAATTTGCATAAAAAGTGTATTTACATTTTTCCATATTGGCGAGTAAAAAAGACTCCTGATGGCCAGAGGCAAGCCACCCCTCGCTTTTATCTCTCAAATTAGGAAGAATGACTTTATATTTTAATCGATGCTCTATATATCCAATATAATCCA
>JALNVO010000148.1 GCA_023231365.1 Fibrobacteraceae bacterium
CGCCGTCTTATCCGAAACCGTGGCATAATCGAAGGAAGGATTGCTCCGCCGCTCATCCTCGTTGATATAAGCGGCCAGATTCTCGGAGATGAACCGGTAGAAAAGCATCCCCAGCACGTAAGACTTGAAATCCCATCCATCCACGCTCCCGCGGAGATCATTGGCGATCTGCCAAATGGCGCGGTGCAGTTCGTCTCGTTCCTGTTCTTTTGTCATAATGGGCCAATATATGAAATATTCATGGGAAGAAATCCCGTGAAAGGTTTCGGATCAATGTGTGAAATAGGTGAAGAGGGCGCTGAGGAGCATCGGAAGAAGATCCGTCTTACCTTAGCCAGATTTGTCGAACTAAGCGGAATCCTCGAATAATTCTTGGCGCTGTCATGGGGACCGGGGCGTCCCATTTCATTTCATGACTTTCGTTCATCACTCCCGATCGCGTTTCTCCCAAAACAAAACGTGGTAAAAGAGAGTTTTTAAACAAATCGCACTCCTTCTCCCCGATATCAAAATTGCATTCGTCTTCCGCAACCCAACATTTTTCTGGATAAGGTAAAACTTGTTCCATCACATTTCCCATCGCATCGTATAATCCGTACGGATTCGGTTGTAATTGACCGACTTTATGCATTTGCTTTGGATGGAACCATTCAAAGTTTGATACCGTTATAGAATCGTCGGCTTCGCCCCAATAATAATTTTTGTGACCGGCCCGCCGAAGAGCTACCCATTCCAAGACCGTCGGGACGCGGTAGCCGTTCCGCGTCAAATCGCAAAGAGTATCCGTTTCATTGAACAAAGGATTCAGCCCTTCGGAAAGAGAGCGATACCGCATAAAATCCTCAAAAAGGCTCGCATACGTATAAGGCATATCCGGATTTCCTAAATAATCTCCATTGGGATAATTACGGATACTCATCATAAACGCCGGGCAAAAAAATCCATAACCGTCTTCCTTTTTAGACTGTTTTTCAAAATAAAGAACATCATGTATCGTCGTCTCCATTTTGTCAACAATCAAAACTTCATCCAGCGTTTGTCTTTTCAGCAAATAATGTTCCGACTTGGAAAGATCTATCAACTTTTGATTGACCAGCAGCCATGCGCTATCCAGTGGAACGGAATCCCTGATATCATGAAAAACAAGCAAATCGCCATAAGTCCTGTATTGCGTTGTCACCAAGGCGCATCCGGATGAATCTTCCGCCAAATCAAAGCGGGACGTCCAAAATCCTTTTCCTTTTACAATCGGGCACACCCGATAGGGTTTACTTCGGTCCGCTTCCAAGTAGCGAGATTTCTTCCACGTCAAAACAGGTTCCAGTTCCTGCGGCGACTCCGCCGCATTCCTCTTTTTTAAAGGATTTGCGATGTAATACAGGTCATTTGGATTTTGTGCATAAAACTGTGCAAGCCCCTGCTTCGCGGTCTCCGTCGTCGGAAAAATTTTTAGCAAGCGACCTTTCGCATCGTAGATTTCGTATGATTTCATCACGTCGGAAACCGAGTTGCTTTCTTCTGCAAAAAGAGAAGATACTAAAACAAAAAGAAGCGGAGAAATGTTCACGTTACTCTCCAAAATTGAAATGCAAAATGTCCTGATCCGAGCAACTGTTCTGTTCATCAATCCGCTGTAAACAGTCCCATTGCCTTTCTTCTCTCTCAATGTTCTGTATCTTCATTTTTCGTTCTCGTAAGAGAGTCCCATTCTGGTATTGAAAATACATCAAATTGCCCTGTTCCGACAACGAATCTTTTCTCGATAAAAGATCCAGAGCATCTTGTAAACCTAACAAATGCCCCATTTCATGCAAAATGACTCGAGCCGTTTTTCCTTTTTGCCAAGGAATCAGCGCTATCGCGGCATCGTACGGATATTTGGAATTATTGTTTTTTTTATACCTGAAATTAGTCACTCCGAGAGCCGTTTCTGAAATATGTCCTTTTACATATTGAGGATCCACATTTTGTTCTGCCATATTCATCATTACTGTCGTGTTTACATTGACATTTTTCTTTGTCGCTCGTACCCATTTCTTAGTGGAATCCTGAATTTCCCAGAAACTTCCATTTCTTCTAATTTCTTTAGAAGTAAACGAATCCCCTACACTAGCAGGAATTTTTAACTCAACTCCAGGCCAAGTAACTGTTGCGGGATCTATCTCTGGCGTTCCACAAACTTGAACATTGCCCCGATCATCATATATCAGGGTCCACATTTCCTTCGTCGGCAAATTCAAAGATAAAACCGATCTGGATATCCCAAGCGAATCCAAGTGCTTGGCCACGTTTTCTTCTGCTTCAAAAATATCATCCATTCTTCGATAGCAAGACGTATCGGCGTTTTTAACAGTTGACAAGATGTATGAAATTTTATGTTTATTCCCATAAGTATCTTCTATGTACAATGTAATGTCATATCCATAAAAGTTAAAGCTAATCCCGGCTTGAGCATAAACATTGGCTGCCGCATTCCACATCTGCTTGCTAAAAATAAACCTAGCGGGATCCGTATTCTGCCCCAAAGAAGAAATCAAAAGCGGGTATTCCTTTTTCTTATAGGAATGGACATACATTTTTTCTATCAAATAAGAATTTTCTAGATGATATTTACAGAGCCCTAAAGAATCTACATTCTTCCCTTCTGGATAATCGGTGACTATAGTTTCTTCTTGAAATCCATTTTCATCTTCAGCAACCGTTCGCCATTCATTTAAATCTTGCAATTTACACAAAGCGAAAGTATAACCGCCTTCTCGCTTATCGCTCATATCCGGATTGATGAAGACATAAAAAGAGCCTGGGTAATTTTCTTCAATCGACAGATGTGTTACGGCATCTTCTTCAGAACCCAAAGCCGGATTCGGATGCTTGTCAAATCCAAACAGATGATTTTTCGATGGACGGAATCCATGAATGTAATTCCATGAAAAATCTTCCGTTCCGGGAAGAGTCGGCCAACTGAATTGAACATCCTTGAATTGAAAATCTTCTGGATCCCGATATGTTAATTGAGGCTTAGAGCACGCCGACAGAAGACACAGAAACATGACAATCAAATATTTTACCATTTGATTACCTCATATTGGAATCTGTCACTGCTTTTTTTGACATAGATGACTATAAATTGGTCGTAATACCCTTGATCTTTGGGGGCCTTGGAGAACAAAATGGATCGTCCATGCTTTTCGGGATCATAACCAGACGTTCCCTGAGAATGAATTAATGAATAAAAAGCGTACTTTCCATTTACTTCTCCTTTTCTGTAAAAAGGAACATCAATCGGAACTGCATCCGGATAAGGGGTTCCCGTAGAATCCAACAAAGTAATTCGGACGACAGCCTTATCAATTTTCGTCTTGGAATGCTTTTTAACCAAAGCGCGCATTACCCGACCATATTTACTGTGTCCATAATACTCAATAAATTCGTATGTCGGAAAATTTGGAAACAAAGGCCTGCTTGGTTGGACTGGAACAAACTCCCCATATTGAATTTCTCCATATTCTACGGGCCGATCTGCTGCTACATACAGTGCATAAGCTCCTATCGGTGTTCCCGCATCCCGGTCGACACCCAGAATATCCTGCTCCGTAGCATAAGCCTCTTTTCCCTTATTCAAAAAAGGGGATTTTACATCCAATGCAAGTCCAACGTCCGCGCCTAAGAAGTATGCGTTCCCGGCTGGCGCAGACTCGCTTCTGAATTTCGGATCTTTTTCCGAAGAAGACTCGTTGAATGAAATGGAGCTTGGAATATTTAGACAGGCTTGAGATTCGCAACTATCACTTGAATTTTTCCAAAGTATGGAATTCCATACTTCGCCATTCACTTTTCCAGAAACAATCCGATTTCCCTTGTGAACGGAATTCTTGAAAATTGTAGCATTCCATAGTTTTAAAAGAACGTTGAAATTTCCGTAGAGGATTCCTTCTCCCTCAGATCGGTTTTCCACAGCGACCATGTTTTTTATGATTGTATTCTTGTTAAAATATAGAGCGGCGCCTTCTTTTTGCGAAGAGTCCTGTATAAAGAAAACATTCCGCAAATCATTATATGCCGATGAATACAATGCTCCTCCGTTTAATCCTGTCGAACTCTGGTTGAAGTACAGAAATTTTGCAAAAAGGGAATCACCGTCAAAATATATTCCGCCCCCAGACTTCTTTGCAAAAGAATTAGACATGATAATATTCGTTAATTTTAATTTAGAAGAATGCGAGTAGAATGTTCCTCCGTTTTCATCCGTTTTCCCATTTTTAAACAGCAAGCCTTGCAAAGACCTTGGAGATTTTCCTTCTATTTCTATATGAGCCGTCCCTTGCAAATCAATCGTCGGCATGTCTTCTTTTCTGTTAAAGTCGCTCCACTCGCCTTCATAGCCGACCATTTTAAATCCCACAGGCCAAAGAATTTTTCCATTCTTCGCATAAGGAGACGCGTCCAAAGTTCCACCAGATATCACCAGTTCTTTGCCAGAAGATTGAACTCGTTTTAATGCTTCGTCAAAATTGGTCAATGCCAGATCCGTTGAAGACCCGTCACAGTTACTTTTACAAGCGCCTTGTGAATTCCAATAAATCCGATAATTTGAATTTTTCACAAAAGTGAATTTGTATTTAGCAGAAAAAGATTCCTGTGGAAAGCCGCTGATGGGACTCCGTTTCAACGAGATATTTACTTCGTTGTTTTGTCCTGTCAATGCTACAGTACGATCTGGGTCGCCATTTACAGAAATGCTTAGCGAAGAATCCGCATAGATGAACATTTCTATAGACGTAAGCTTTTTCGGAACTTCCGCAATATACCGGTAGATGGACGGAGAATAGAACGGAGCAAAATGCTCTTCGCTATACGATATTTCTTCGGCCTGCGGTTCACGTGATAATGATGATTGCGGTTCCATGCGGAACGATTGCGCATAAATTCCACCGACAAGACGTGTTCTTGACGCGACACGGACATCACTTTTCGGCGCCCGAATTTTTCCGAGAAAAAGTCCATCCGTTCCAATGTCCACGGCCCCTGCGCCAACAATGAAAGTTACTTCACTTGGATTTCCATTTAAAACACGGAAAGTGTTTCTATCTCCGATTCGAAGTCCGTCACCGACAGAAATTTTAACGGGTCCTCTGGAAAGATCAAAAGTCAGAGAGTCTTCCGGCTCCGTATAAAAATTAGAGAACGCATATTCACCGGAAGAAAAAGAAACAGAAGCCTTGGAATTCGCATAGAAGGCGTTGTATTTTCCAGGAGCGATTGTACGAGAACCGTTCAACGGAACCGATACGATTTCTGAACCTGGAAATCCGACCTTTACCGTAATTGGATTTCGAACAATCGGGCTTGATCTTCTCTCTTTTACAAAGACGCCATTCTGTTCGGTACAGGAGGCCGTGCTGGTTAAAATTTCAAACACATTGACGCGTTCTCGTAGAAAGCAGTTCGCGGCAGAGACATTTCCATGAATTTTTGAATCGACTCCGAGTTCCAATACATTCCCGCTGACATCGCCGCCGAGAGTTGCCGTATTGTCGGCCAATGAAACCGTATCCGCAGAAAGAAGCTCTTCCGTATTCCCTGTAATTTCTGTAGCAGTTCCCGATGAATTTGCGCCATTACAATCATTGCAGACAAGGCTGACGTTTGAGATAAATACGCTCCCCGGATATTTGCCCAGATTAAATTCAAAACGAGCATTGGCGACATCGTTAGCTTGCATCAGGAAAGTTTCCGAATACGCTTTCCCGGCAACCGTCGCAAGGAGTTCTCCGAATTCACCGAACGCATCATAGGGGAACGCATTCCGACCCAGGCGGACTTCTACATGACGATTTACCGACAACGCCTGTAAAGTGAATTCTGCAGTATAGGAATGTCCTTGTAAAAGGGGAATATCCTTTTTCACCAATTGAATATTCCAAAAATCATCGCCAGGTGCTAGAATCGTTACAAGGCCATTGGAGTAGGTGGCGTCCGCCCCATTATATAAACCAAGCAGCCAATCCGACGGGGGAAACTTCTCAACTTCCGCAAGAACGGATGAAAGCAGCCATGCGCACAACAGTAAAACTTTTTTCACAAGTCCTCCATCTTTAGCGCGATAAAATGTAACAAAGAAAAACAGTTGCTGATGATTGATCTGGATAAAGGAAGCTTGGATACGCTTTCTGTATGTACAAACTCCGTGCATCTTGTATGATTATCGCACAAATCGCCATTTCAATCGCTTCGCCACATGCACAAGCCCGAGCATCACCGGCACTTCGATGAGGGGGCCGATCACTGCGGCGAAAGCCTCTCCGGAGCTTATCCCGAACACTGCGACGGACACGGCGATGGCGAGCTCGAAGTTGTTGCTCGCGGCGGTGAACGAAAGCGTGACCGTTTTCTTGTAATCGGCGCCCATCTTTTTACTCAAGAAGAAACTGATGAAGAACATGGAGACAAAGTAAATGAGGAGCGGAATTGCGATGCGCACCACGTCCATGGGCAACGTGAGGATCCGTTCCCCTTTGAGGTTGAACATGACGAAGATTGTGAAGAGAAGCGCGATGAGCGTGAGCGGTGAGATCTTCGGAAGATAAGATTCGCGGTACCACGTTTCGCCTTTGCCTGTCCGGAGGAAGAGCCAGGAGAGGAACCCTGCCGCAAAGGGAATTCCGAGGTAAATGCCGACGCTCCCGGCAATTTGTCCGATGCTGATGTTCACCGCACTCCCGGCA
>JALNVO010000149.1 GCA_023231365.1 Fibrobacteraceae bacterium
CAAATTGCTTCTTCTAAGGGTGGTTGTTTATAGGATTTTTTGATTTGAAGGTAAAACTTTCTAGGTACCTTTGAGAAATGCCCGGGATGGCCTTTATGGATTGGTTTGAGTTTTATTGATTGCCGATGCTCAAAATTTGGATGATTCTCATCGAGTCTGAGACTGTTTGACTCTTGGGACTTATTTGCTTTGCGGTCGAGTTGGTTTTGCCGGGGTGTTTATGGTGCCTAGTAATAGCTATCTTGTAGTTATGGTTGAAAATGTTGAAAAAGTTGTGATGATTGGTGATCGTATTCTCCTGAAGCCGTTGACTCCGGCTTCAAAGACAGGGAGCGGGCTTTATCTTCCTCCCGGAGTGCGGGAGAAGGATATGGTGCATACGGGGCTTGTGATGAAGGTTGGACCAGGATATCCTATTCCGGTGACGGATGCGGATTCTTTTTTAAAGGAGTCCGCGGACCCGATTAATTATGTTCCTCTTCAGGTGGAAGTCGGCGATCAGGCTCTGTATTTGCACAATAACGCTTTTGAATTGGAAATTAACGGAGAGCGTTATGAGGTGGTGGGGCAGAATGCCGTTTTGATGGTTTTCCGCGATGATTTGAGCGAACTCGGGGTGTAAGATGCAGAAGTTCCCGGTAAAATTTCCCGTCGCGCTCGCTTTGATTTCTGCTTTTGTGGCGCCTCTTTTCGCGATGTTCTATGCGGGCTTTTTCGCGATGGATTTTTTCGGGTTCTTGAGCGTTTTTTTCCCGTTCCGCACAATTCTCGATGTGGCCGAGGCTGTGCTTTTTTTGCTTTTTACCTGGGGTAACGTTTATCTCTTTTATGCGTGTTGGAAGGCTTTGCCCGTAGATGTTCCCGGCGTGAACGCTTTTCACGCTTTGTGGGGGCTTCTCGCTTTTGTGGCGGGGACGCTTTCTGTGCTCACTCCGCTCTTTTCCGTTTTTTCCGGAAATTCGGTTCTTTGCATTTTGTGGACTGTGGCTTTTAGCGTGGAACTCATCGCCGGTGTGTTCTTGGGGTGTTTCCTGATGCGGATTGCGTATAAGGGAAAGAACTGGACGTTGCTCGCTGTGGGTGTTGCTTTTGTCGTGGCTAACGTTTTTGACTACAGCGCCTTCCGCACGTTCGAGACGATGCTCGACGATAATTTTTCTTCTGCGGATGACGTGGATAGCCCGGAGGATGAGGCTTCTTCTTGGCTTCTTTCCCTTTGGGGAATTTCTCCGTCGGAGTTCGGGACTTTGGATGATGAATCTTTGGCGAATGTGCAGGAGATGTCGCTTGCTTTTGTTGTTCTACTTTGCTCTGTGGGCGGAATTTTCGTAATCGTTCACTCGGCGGCGCTTGTGCTGGTTTATATTCTGCTTGCGCTGTTCTTTGCAAAACAAAACAGGCGATTGCCTTACAGGAAGCCTTTTGAACTCAAGGGAGATGATCTGCAAATATGCTGAAAGTCGCTTTGATAACGGCGGGTATGCTCGTCTGTTCCAATTTATTTATGACTTTTGCATGGTATGGACATCTTAAATTTTTGGGAGCAAAACCGTGGATTATAGCTGCTATCGCGAGCTGGGGCATAGCGTTCTTTGAATATCTGATTCAAGTGCCTGCAAACCGCTATGGCTATACTGCATTGAATGTTGTACAACTTAAAGTTATCCAGGAAGTGGTGGCTCTTTCTGTGTTTGCGCCTTTTGCCCTGTTCATGATGAACCAGCCGCTCAAGCTAGACTATCTCTGGTCGGCGCTTTGCTTGATCGGCGCGGTTTATTTTGCTTTCCGCTGATCAGGCGTTTTCTTTTAAGAAAGAATCTGCTTTTTGAAGGTCTTTCCCTATTTCTCCCAATTCTTTGAACCGCTTGGCGATGGAGTCCATAAAATTTTTGTATGGGACCATGTCGATGAATGGGTCGCTTTGATAGCGGGATTGTTCGTTATAGAGAGCTTTTAGATTCTTGAGGCTTTGGGCGGATTGTTCGACGGTTTCTAGGATTCTTGCTTTGATGCTTTCCAGTTTTACTTTGTTTCTCATAATCGTTTCGGGATCGTTTGATTTGAGGACTTCAGCGGGAAGCTTTGCGAATTCTTCAAAAGTCCGGGATGCTGTTGTGCCGGAGAATGTGTTTGTTGATGCCCTCATTCCGGTGTGTTTTGTTTGTATGTCGATGGATACTTTGCAGACGTTTCCACCCATGAAGTTGCAGCGGACTCTATTTTCGGTGTGCTTTAATTCGTTGAGAGGGGCAAAGTCTTCTTTTGATCCAATCTTTGAAGCAGGAACATATAAAGTAATCAATTCGCCTGCTACGGTGATGGTGTAGCGGATATAATCTTCCTCGTTGATTTTTGTCGTCCGGTACACATCTCCGGTTGCATTCTTGATCCGCTCTGCTTCTTCGATCAGGTTTGCGGCTGCTAATTTGAATTCGTCCGGGTTTGCCGCATATTTTGTAAAGTAGTTCTGCATTCCTTTGTCAAATCCGCTGCGGATGGCTTCATTGCTTGCCTTTTTGCCCCAGAGATCATTGTTGAAGAACAAAAAGTCTGTGATGTTCGTTTCTTTTCGCCCGGAGAAAAAGGCTTCTGCCCTTGCTATTTTTGAAAGCCCGCGCCAGCGTTTGGCTGAGATGTAGACCCCTTCTTTTTCACATTCTGCGGCAATGCTTTTGAGAATGATGAAGGAGTCTTCGGAAATTTTAACATCATCGATTTCCTTTGACCAGGACCTCCACTCTTCTTTTGTAACGGGAAGATCGGGTGGTACTGTTATCTGGTAGAGGTCTCCTCTATTGGACAGCAATTCTTCCAAGGCATTCGGTGAAATGGAGGCCGGGAGTGAAAGAATGATGTGTATGCTGTCGTAAAGGCCGGATTCTGATAGCGCGATGTCGGGACGGGTACGTCCGGAAAGAATGAGCACGCGGGAAAGGTTCTCGTTCATCATGGCCTGAACTGCATTTATCATTGGGGGGTAATTGCTGTCGAACGTTGTAAAAAAGGCGATGTCTGCAGGCGTTTCCTGTGCTGGCAGGTTGAAGCTCCGCTTTCCGAAGTAGCTGATGTTCAGGTCTTTGAATGCCTTGGTTAACCTGTCGATGATGGCCCTCTTCCCGCTGCCGGCGCGTCCGTAGATGTAAGTCGGCTGTTCTGCAATGACGGCAAGGAATCCCAAGCGGAGAATGCTTTCGCGTTCAACGAGGCCCTTTGAAAGCTCTTTTATCAGTTTTTCGATCCGTTCTGTAAGTACCATTCTTTTTCCCTTTGCAAATGAGCCAACCTCATAGAAAATATAGACGATTTTTCTAAAATGAATGTATGCCGGATTCGATTCTTTTAGTGCAATTAGGTTCGCCGAAAAGTGCGGAGCCTTGTGACGTAAAAAAATATTTAATCGATTTTTTGGGGGATCCCCATACTTTGGGAAGTCCTCCGTTCTTTTGGAATCCGCTTTTGAAATATGTGATTGCTCCGGTGCGTTCCAAGGCGAGTGCGGCAAAATATCGGAAAATGCTGGAATCATCCCGGATGTCCGAGATGCCTTTGATTGCTCACACGCGTGCTTTTGCTGCGGGAGTTGGTGAACTTTTGACGCATCGGATGCACGTTGCTTTTGCTTTTGAGTACGGTTCATCGCCGTCGATTGGGGAGGCTTTGGATTTGCTTGTTTCACAAGGGGCAAAGAAAATCCGGGTCATTTCTCTTTATCCGCAGCGTTCGGACGTGACGACTGGGGCCGCAGAGGCTCTGGTGCGGGAGGCCGCAAAGAAAAGGCCGGGGCTTGAACTGGAGTTTATGCAGGGCTTTTCCCGGAAAAAGGTCTGGATAAATGCTATTGCGGATTCCATCCGCCGCTTTTGGAATGGCAAGGATAAAATTCTGCTTTCGTTCCACGGCGTTCAGCAAAAGCGGATTGATGCGGGCGATCCTTATTTTTTGGATGTTCAAGAGAGTGCCAATGCGATTGGCGAGATTATTGGTGTGAAGCCGATAGTCAGCTTTCAGAGCCGATTTGGATTTGTCAAGTGGCTAGAGCCTTCGACGGAGGATGTTCTAAAAAAAATGGGCCATGATCGCGGGAGTGTCTTGATAGCTTGTCCGGCTTTTACTGTGGACAATCTGGAAACGCTTTATGAAGTAGATGTGGAACTCAAGGGAAAATTTTTCTCTTGGGGAGGAACTTCTTTTGTACGTATTCCCTGCTTGAATGCAGACCCTTTGTGGATTAGGTCGTTTGCCGAGGAAATTGCCGCGGAGGAGAATATTGAAGTTTAGACATTTTTTGCTTGCCCTGCTGTTGCCGGGTTTGCTTTTTGCAGAAGAGCTTGCGGGCGATTCTGCGCATTTCCAACGATTTAGTGCTCTTCCCGTGCTCGGTTATTCGGAGGTGACTGGTTGGGAATACGGAGCGATGATTCTTTTGTTTACAAAACCGGATGTTCCGGGTGCAAATTCTTCGTCGCTTGATTTTTCCCTTTTCAGGACAACAAAAAATCAGATGAAAATAGATCTTTCTCCCAATTTGTATTTATTGGATGGACGGTTCCATTTGGACGTGTCGTTTTGGTATTGGGACTGGGCTTCCAATTATTATGGTATTGGCAACAATCCGGACCGCGGAGTGTATTCTGCATACGAGATGAAATCGTACAATCTGGAAATCCCTATGGAGTTGAAATTTCTTCCTCTTGGGCTTTCCCGGTTCTTAAGCTATGGACCGTATTTCATGTTTGCTCATGACCGAGTTTCCTTTGATGCGGACAGTGCTGCTGGTATGCCGGAATTTTTGGGTGGAAATCGCGTGGGCTTGGGTTATCAGATTGTGGCCGATTCGCGCACTAATAAGAACTGGCCTTTGCACGGAGCTTATGCGAGTTTTAGGCAAGTGCTCTATTCGAGTGCTTATGGGAATGATTACGACTACTTTTCTCAGACGATCGACTTGAGGGCCTATACGTACCTTTTTTGGGGCACGACGCTTGCTCTCGGCTGGTATTACGATATTCGCAAAGGAAACGTCCCGTTCGACGCGCTTGCGACTCTGGATGGCTACAAACGATTCCGCGGCGTTTCGCAGGGTATGTTCCTTGACAACCAAAGTATTTCGTTCCAAGCGGAGCTGAGGAAGGAACTTTTCTGGAGGTTGGGCGGTACGATATTTTTTGAAGCGGGGAAGGTGGGCCCGTATTTCAGCAAATTGATGGATAACGAATGGCATTATGCGCCGGGCTTCGGAGGCCGGTTGGCTCTTAACAAATCCGAAAAGACAAACGCCCGCTGTGATTTTTCTCTCGTAGACGGGCGGTATTTGGGGATGACTATTTATATCCGGGAAGCTTTTTAAGGTCTGGAAAAAACGGACAAGAACTGATTTACAAAAGGAAGTCAATCCTGTTTGAGATAAGAGCGAATGATGGAGAAAGAGCTAGAAATTTTTACTGAATGGCAAGGCCATTTCAAAATTTTCTGCGAAGGAATGGATCCTAATCAGAAATCTTGCTCCAGTCGAGGACGCCTTTGCGGTAGAGGTAAAGGTATCCGCTTTCGAGTATGGAGAGGAATCCTAAAAGGATAAAGAGCAGGTTCCAAGAACCGTCCAGAAATTCAATGGTCCATGGATAGAGAAATGCGATTTCGATGTCGAATACGAGGAAGAGCATCGCGAGCATGTAATATTTGATGGGGTAGTGTTCGTTCGCCGTACCTGAAACGTGTGCAAGGCCGCATTCGTAAGCAGAACCCTTGATTAACGTCTGCTTGATCTTACCTGGATGAAGGAGCCAGTTTGCGAACAGGAGCGCGAGAGGGACAACGATGGCGAGGATGACTAAAACCGTTAATGCGAAGGTTGTGTCAAATATTTGGATGTTGCTCATATCCATAAAATAGTAAAAATCCGGGTTTGGTTGCCTATTCGCCTAGCAACTTATGCGCTTGGGCGGCAAGAATGTCTTGGGAATTGGCCTCGAGGACTTTGCGAAGTTCTTCTTTTCCCTTTTTGTCGTCGATGTGATGGCGCAGGCGGAGTTCTCCTACGTGATAGAAGGCGCTGCGGAGGAGTACCTTGTCCGTTTCGAGCGCGATGCCTTTCTCGAATAGTTGGATTGCGATTTCGGGTAGATTTTTTGTACTGGCAGAAATACCCCATTCCATCCATTGGACACTCGGAATCTCCAAGAAATAGTTTGGATAGAATATGGCTTCAGTTGCTTTTTTGATGTATTCTACGTCAAGCGGATATTCTTGGAGAAGTGCGGAATAAGCTGTACTGATGGATGTGCTTGCTAGAGCGTATTCCGCTTTGTCGGCGAGTTCAATTCCTTTTTTCATTTCAGCGCGGGTGCGGACTTTTTTCTCTGCAATCGGATCCTTTGTGATTGCTTTTTCTGCGCTGCGTTTGATTTTGCCTTCGCGGGTAAACCGGGGGAGCTTTTTGCCGAGAAGGATGCCGAGAGCAAAGAATGGGGGCGTGAGGAGCGAAACCCAGCCGAAGAGATTTGGGTAGAGATTCCAGTTTGCAACGGCATCGATAGCGGCGATGGCGACTGCGGTCATCGTAATGGGCGCTCCTACGCTATCCTTTTTAGGCCCTATGGCGGTGGCTCCGAGAAGGATCGCCATCGGCAGGCTTGCTCCGGTAAACGGCATCTCTGAATATTTTGCAAAGTAGGTGAGCGGAAGTGTAACAGCGAATACGAGCCCGGAGACGATGATGCTACCA
>JALNVO010000150.1 GCA_023231365.1 Fibrobacteraceae bacterium
GAATTCTCTTCGCCGTCGCGATTGGCTTAAAGACCGTCTTGTATTTGAATTAGGTATGGGCTCCCGTCAACCAGTGATGGGTGAAACCGGCCTTGGGATGGGTTTTGGCTTTGGCGCTGAATATATTACCCGTTGGCATCTCGCTCTTTATGGATCCTTCGGATTCATTCCTAGCGGTGATGATCCGGACTTTTCCAATATTAAGTTGGAAGGCGGAACAGGATGGAAAGTGGGTCTTAACTACTATCTTTTTGCAAAGAACCCGTTGCATTTAGGCCTTTCTGCCTCTTATGGAACAGTTTATTATGATCATGACATTGTCGCTGCGGACTCTAATGATTTTACCCGCGAATTGATTACGACGATGGGCTGGCAGTTTGATGTGCTTATTACTTATCTTACAAACGAATGGTATTATTTGCAATTTGCCGTCGGTATGTATTATGCTCCGGACGCACACAAGGATTCTTTCAAAACGGATTATTTGACCGGCGTCGAATCGTCCCGCGTGGTGGATCATGATGGCATTTCCAAGTATGGTCTTGTATTTGGCATTACCATCGGCTTCGCACTGCCTGAATTCTTCCCGGATGCAACGGAAATTCACCGTCGCGAACGTGAGAAAAAATACGGTAACAGCGAAGATTAATCGAGTTTTGGCTTCAGGCCTTGAAAAGTGGGGCTGATAAAGCTAATTTGCGAAAGCTTTCGCACTTGTAGCTCAGTTGGATAGAGTGTCAGCCTCCGAAGTTGAAGGTCGCGAGTTCGACTCTCGCCAAGTGCATATAAAAGAAAACGCATCGGAGTTCCGGTGCGTTTTTTTTCTCGGAATTGAATTAAATTTTTCCGATAATCTTTGCAATGAGCTCGTGAGGGGTTGAGTCGACGACCTGAACTTTGTAGAACTCGCCCGGAGTAGCGTTTCCTTCCACAATTTTTACGATATCGTCTGTGTCGAGTGCGTTGCCTTCCGTGCGACCGATAAAGTGATAATCGCTTTCCTCCGCTACGCCGTCGATGATGACTTTGACTTCTTTTCCGATGATGGCTTCGTTTGCTTCTTCGGCGATTTCTTCTTGAACATCGTTGATTGCGTCGAGCCTCGCTCTAGCTTCTTCTTCGCTTACAGGGAGCTCTTTCAGCTTCATTGCCGGCGTATTCTCTTCCGGGCTAAAGACAAAGCCGCCGAGGTGCTCAAAACGCGTTTCTTGGATGAGTTCCATCAATTGATCGAAATCTTCTTGTGTTTCTCCGGGGAATCCGACGAGGACTGTTGTGCGGAGTGTGACTCCGGGGACTTTTTCGCGGATTGACTTGAGAATGCCTTTTAAGGAAGTCTTGTCGTAATGGCGGCGCATAAGCTTCAGCACTTTATCGCTTGCGTGCTGAATGGGCATATCGATGTATTTGCAAAGTCGGGGTTCCTTGCCCATAAGCTCCAGAAGTTCGTCGTCAATGAATTCCGGGTACCAGTAGAGCATCCGGATCCAAGGAATTTCCGTTTCTTTCAGAAGCGCTTTGAGAAGTTCGGTAAGGGTGCCGCCTTTTTTTCCTTTTTCGCGACCAAAGTATGTTGTATCCTGGGCGATCAGAGTGAGTTCTTTTACGCCTTGTTTTTCGAGTTCCTTGGCTTCTTTAACGATGTCTTTTATGGATGAAGATTCTTGCTTGCCGCGGATATTCGGAATCGCGCAGAATGCGCAGCGGCGATTACAACCTTCGGCAATTTTCAAATAGGCGTGGTGCGGGTATTCCCCTAAATTCAACCGCGGAAGTTCTTCTTTTCCGCTTGCCCTGCCATCATAGCCGATGACTTCTAAGATTTTATTTTTTTTATATGTACCCAGCCAAAAATCCACTTCGGGCATTTCCTTTGGCAGGTCTTTCATATAGCGTTCGGAAAGGCATCCGGAAACGATAAGCTTCTGGTTCGGCTTTTTAATTTTTATGTAAGAGAGAATGATGTCGATGGATTCTTCTTTGGCGGCTTCGATAAAACCGCAAGTATTTATAAGCAAATAGTCCGCTTTATCTGCAGACTTTGCAGAAATGAATCCTGCGGAATAAAGTTCGGCGAGCAAATGCTCCGCATCGACTTGGTTCTTGGCACAGCCGAGTTGTGCTGCGAAAATGCGAGGATGTTTAGGCAAGGATTATTCCCAATCGTCGTAGTCCGAGTCGTTTGCTGCAGGCACATTTGCCGGTGCCGGTGCTGCGGTTGTTTCTTCTTGTACGGGGGTGGTGGCCGCTGGTGTTTCTGTTGCTGGTAGAGAAGAAGTTTCTACAGCCGTAGAAGAAGACGATCCTGCGCTCGAAGAGACTGCTTCTGAGGAAGACTCTTCAACTGCTTGTACCGCTGGTGTGGAAGATTGTTCAGCTGTTGTAGATGTGTAGGAGGAGGCTGCTGCTGGGGTCGATTCTTGGGTGGATGCCGATTCCGAGTTGCCATAAGAATTGGAATTGTCTGAATCAGAGGTACCGACAGAATCGTTGGACCTGTAATCGACCCACCAAGCAAATCCTTGTGGCTCTAGGGTGGATTTGCCAAAGTTCTGCGCTTCGGCGAGCGTCTTGAAATAACCTACACGGATGCGGTAATATGTGCCTTCGAGCTCGCCCGGATTCTCCACTTCGGAGATGTATCCCTTGATGTTTTGATCTTCCAGCTTTTTGAGGATTGCGTTTGCACCTTTCTTGGAGGGTTGAATTCCGACTTGGATTGTGTATCCTCCTTCATCTCCGGGAGCTGTTGCTGAATTTTGAGTTTTGAAAGTTCCTTTTGCATCCGAGGAAAGAGATTGGATGGATTGGAGTTCCGGTATATCCGCAGAATCATTTTTTGCTGCTTCTGCCTTTTTGTGATTGATTTCCGGAACGACGTTTTCTTCTTCGTCGTTACAGGCGGAAAGGCTGAGGCAAAGCAATGCTGAGCAGGCGATTGCAGAGAATTTTATAAGTTTCACGGTTCTCTCCTAATAAGTGCCCTCGCCGAAGGAACTGACGTTCCCCAAACTCGGCGATTTCTTAAAAATATACATAAGTCTTTGATTAGTCGCAAGTTATGAAAAATAAAAAGTGCAGGAAAATGCATACTTTAGAAGGTGCCCTTGACGTATTGCCTGTTTTTGAATATATTTGGCGTCCGTAGAGAAATATTCAACCTAAGGAATATAACTGTGATCGGTGTCGTAGTTAAGCCCAATGAGCCATTTGAACGCGCTCTTAAGCGTTTCACAAAGTCTTGCGAAAAGAACGGAATCATCTCTGATGTAAAGAAGCGCCAACGTTTTGAGAAGCCTTCTGAAGAAAAGAAGCGCATTGAAACGGCAGCCCGTCGCAAGCGCCTCAAGGAAATTGCGGATCAAAACCGCAAGCGCCTTTATTAATTAGGGCCTTTGAAGAGAAGCGAAGGGAAAGTAAAATACTACTTTCCCTTTTGGTGTTTTTATTTTTTATGAAGATTAAATTTCCCTGTCAGGGAAAAAGGATTCATTATGGCAGATTCTCTTGTTAAAGCTTCTAGTTCCCTTCTTCAGCAGATTCTTGGAGACATCAAGGACGCGATGAAAGCCCATGATGCTTCTACGCTCGAAGCCTTGCGTACGCTTCACTCCGACATTAAGAATTCTGCGATTAATTCTGGAAAGGAAATTTCGGATGAAATGGTTATAGATGTCCTCGCCAAGAGCATCAAGCAGCGCAATGAATCGATCGAACTCCTCCGCAAGGGTGGCCGCGAAGAAAATGCCAAAGAGGAAGAAACTGTCATTGCTCTTTATCAGAAGTACCTTCCGAAGGCTCTCTCCGAAGAAGAAGTCAAGGCCCTTATTGCCGAGATCAAGGCTGCTGTGGGCGCCCAAGGCCCGAAAGATATGGGCAAGATCATGAAGGAACTGACACCCAAGGTCAAGGGCCGTTTTGATGGCCACAAAGTAAGCGAGCTCGTAAAAGCCGCTCTCGGTTAATTTATACGATCTGAAACAAAAAATTCTTGAGACCCGCTCAAGAATTTTTTTATGCATTCAGAATGCTCGTCTTCATCAAACTATTCTATCTCTGGAACGTTCTATTTCGATAAAATCCGCTTTGCAAATACCCCAAACATCAGTTCTTTTATATTCAAAGCGATCTAGAATTCTTCGAGCCCTTCGCTCGCGGCGATAATTACTTTGTTTGCCATTCCAATGAAGAGACCGTGCCCGAGAAGACCTGGAATTTTGTTCAGTTCGAAATTCAGTTTAGCGGGGTCGGCTATTGGACCGAAATTGGCATCTGCGATGAGATTCCCGGAATCGCTGATGACAGGGCCGTCTTTGCCGGGAGCGCCAAGGCGCACTGAAACTTTGGCGCCGAGTTTTTCGACTTTATATGTAACCGAGCCTATTGCATTTGGGAGAATTTCAAGCGGCACTGCGAATTTTTCGCCGAGCTTGTTCACTTTTTTGCCGGAGTCGGCGATGATGATGTAAACATCTGCCATGGAAGCGACAATCTTTTCCAAAAGGTGTGCTGCTCCGCGACCTTTGATAAGGTTGCGGGCGGGATCGATTTCATCGGCTCCATCGATCGCCATATCTAGAAATTTGGCTTCGCCGAGTTCGATGAGGGGAATTCCTTCTTTGCGGCATTGCAGCGTAGTGCTCCAACTGGTACTCACTGCGGTCACTTTCAAATTTTCGGTGCGGATGCGTTCGGCAAGTCTCGCCACCATAAATGTGGCTGTACTGCCCGTTCCTAGCCCTACGGTCATTCCGGTTTGGATCATATTAGCCGCGCGTTCGCCGGCTGCTTTTTTGAGTGCGTTCAAGTCTGACATTAGCGCCAATGCCTCCCGAAATTGCTGTGGTCGTCTTCTGGATTATCGTCTGAGCTTTCATTGAAATCATCTTCGCTATCATCGGTATCTTCGTCGGGAAATCCCGTTTCGAGTTCGGTGATCGTGGGTTCTTGGATGTCGACGATTGTCACTTCAAATACGAGGTCTTTGCCTGCGAAAGGATGGTTACCGTCTAAGGTGACGGTTTTTTCCTTAATTTCTCGGACGACATAAACGTCCGGGTCGTCTTGGCTGTCATCGCGGGCGTAAATATCTTTGGGATCTTCAGGGATGGAAAATTCTGTCAGGTTGTCCTCATCCCTATACATTTCGAGTTCCATGCCGATCCAAATTTCGCCAATATTCTTGAGTTCATCTTTTTTGACTTCGATGATCAAGTCTTTGCGGTAGGCACCATAACCTTTGTCGTATGGAACGTTTATTACAAGGTGGTCGCCTTTCTTGTGACCTTCGAGGGCTTCTTCCAAACCGACGATGATGCTGTCGCAGCCATGCATATAGAGGAACGGAAAGTTATCCGGGACTTCCTCGATGATGGTGCCGTTCATATCCCTGAGGGTATAGGCAAGGCTCACTTTCTTGTTTTTTGAAACGATTTCCATTGGCCCCAAATATAGAAAAGCTATATTAAATTCTATGCTATACGGAATTTTTTCCGACATCCATTCCAATTTGGCTGCTTTTGAGGCTGTATTGGATTCTATGAAAGCGTTTGGAGTAGAACGCCGGGTGTGTTTGGGTGATCTGGTGGGATATGGAGCCGATCCGGATGCCTGCGTTGCTTTGGCAAAGGCCAATGCAGACGTCTGCCTTATCGGCAACCACGATAGCGTAGCGATTAAGTGGGAATCGGATGCTGGGTTTAATCCGTATGCAAAGAAGGCTATCGAGTGGACGCAGGAACACCTTTCTGAAGATTCGCTTAAGTATATGCGCACTCTTCCTTATCTATTTGAAGAAAACGATATTTGCTTTGTTCATGCATCTCCGATGTCGCCGGCCGATTGGGTCTACATCACAGATTTAGAAGACGCCTTGGATGCGTTTGACCATTTTTCCGGTCGGTATTGTTTTGTGGGGCACACTCATAGTCCGGTGATTGTTGCGATGCATGAAGGAGCGATCCCGAAAATTGTGGAATCGGGCTCTTATCAGGCGGAAACGGGCGAGCGGCTGCTGGTAAATGTCGGTAGTGTTGGACAACCGAGAGATCGGGATCCAAGAGCTTGCTATTGCATTTTTGACTCGCTTAAGAATTCGGTGAAGCTAATCCGCGTTGATTATGATATTTTGCGCACTCAGGAAAAAATGCGAGAAGCGGGAATGCCGCAATTCTTGGTGGAACGCTTAGGAGTCGGACGTTGAAACTGACTATTGCCGTATTCGGTAAAGCGGGTTCTCCCTTTGTTGAAGAAGAAGTGGAAAAATACACGAAGCGGCTTCGCTCTTCGGTGCAGCTTGAAATTGTCGAGATGAAGCAGAGCAAACGCGAAGACCAGGCGAAAAGCCTTTCGGAAGAGGCTTCTGAATTTTCTCACCGGTTCCCAAAAGAAAATTATCAGTGGATTGTTCTTGCTGAAGAAGGCAAACTGCTGAATACGGTTCAACTTGCATCGTGGATGAAACCCCGCTTGTCCTCAAATTGCGTCTTCCTCATCGGTTCTGCTTATGGAATTGACGCTTCAATCAAAAAACAGTCGACGCTTTTGCTTTCGCTTTCTCCGTTGACCTTTACGCACGACCACGCCCGTGTGATTTTGACGGAGCAGCTCTA
>JALNVO010000151.1 GCA_023231365.1 Fibrobacteraceae bacterium
ACCAACACCCACGATGACGACAAAGAACTTATAGAGGCAATAAAGCGAAATACACCTGATAAATTCGGCGCATACAATTTACTCTCGAATAATTGTCAACATTGGGTAAATACGGTTTGCTCCGATTACAACGACAACAAAAAAAAGCAACCCACAAAAACAGAGCAGCACTGATATGATTTTTCTGCAAACAAAAATGCAAGCCAAAGACCAAAGTGCAAGCGAAAATAGGGCCGCAGGTATTGCCGACCATTCCGCGCAAGGTGCCGATTTACAGCAAAAAGCCGACTTGCTCGATACAGCACAACGCGTTGCTAAAGATGACGAAGAAGAGCCTCTACAAGGCAAATTCAACAATACGGCACAACGAATTTCGGATAAAGATAAAGAAGAACCGGCACAAGGCAAATTCACTTCCACCGTGCAACGCCAAACAAAAAAAAGCTTTACCCCCTCGCAGATGAAAGCAGAATACATTCAGCGAGAAACAAAACCAAATAACACAGGCCTCCCCGACAACCTGAAATCCGGCGTGGAAAGCCTCTCCGGTTATTCGTTCGACAATGTGCGTGTGCATTACAACAGCAGCAAGCCCGCCACCGTGCAAGCTCTCGCATATACCCAGGGAACGGACATTCACGTAGCCCCTGGCGAGGAACAGCACTTGGCTCACGAAGCTTGGCACGTAGCGCAGCAAATGGCGGGTCGAGTCGCCCCTACCACAAGTATCAACGGGATGCCGGTAAATGATAACATGGGACTCGAGCACGAAGCGGATGTAATGGGCGCAAAAGCAACGCAAAAAAAGTGAAAAGGAATTCCTTTGAAAAAACTTCAGCGGTATCTCGAGAAGTATGCGTACATGGTCAATGCAGACCTCGGCCTCAATTTTGAATCCGTATAAGAACAGTCCTATAACAAGCTATAGAAAACAGAACCCTCGGATGAAATAAAAGATTAAAGTGGATCGATATTGACCCGCACGTCCAAATCCTGCGGAAGCTTAGCAAGAGCTTGGCGGATGACTGCTGCGGACGGTGCTTTGATAAGCAGATTCATCCAGAATACATTCTTTACTTGGGGGATGTAAGAATCCACCGGACCTAGCACTTGCAACCCGGCTTTTTTCGAAAGCTCCTCACCAAACGCATTGGCTTTTGTATGGAGCATATTTTCATCCTTACTTCCCAATTCAATGGACGCAACCTTGCAATATGGCGGATACATCGCTTCGTTTCGCGACAGGAGTTCTTCCTTGGCAAAGCCCGCATAATCGTGGTGAATCGCAAAGCGGATAATCGGATCATCGGGTTTATTTGTCTGCAAAAAAACCTCGCCACCTTCCTTTGCCCGCCCCGCACGGCCGGAAGTCTGGCTCAAAAGCTGAAACAAGCGCTCGCCAGCACGGAAATCCGGCACGCCGGAACCCGAATCCGCCCCCACGACACCCACGAGTTGAACACCCGGAAAATCATGTCCTTTAGCGACAATTTGCGTACCGAGCAACACCGAATATTTGCAGTCCCTAAAATCAGAAAGAATCTTTTCAGCAGCCCCCACATTCTGGGTAGTATCCCGGTCCATGCGGACAACCTTCGCTTCTGGAACCCATTCGCTTATCTCCTCTTCCAATTTTTCAATGGCTCCGCCTACAAACTCGTACTCCGAAGACCCGCATTCCGGGCAGGGCATATTCAGCGGATAAAGGCGACCGCAATAGTGGCAGAGAAGCCCGCCATATTGCTTATGATACACCAGCGGAATCTTGCACGCTTTACAATAGAATGTGCTTCCGCACTCCGCACAAACCCGCGACTTGGAATAACCGCGGCGGTTCATAAGAATGATAGCTTGGTAACCATTTGCAACAGTCCGCGTCAAAGCCTCTCTAAGCTCCGCCGACAAAAGGAGCCCCGCCTGCTGCAAGCGGGCCTTTTTATGCATATCCACCAAGTGTACCGCAGGGAGGCTCGTTTCCGTGGCTCGCCTAGAAAGCGTTAAATAGGAAAGATTGCCTGAATTCGCCGCATAAAATGTTTCAAGCGAAGGCGTCGCGCTTCCAAGGACGACAAGAGCTCCGTATTTGTAAGCCGCATGGAACGCAACTTCGCGGGCGTGATACCGCGGAGGAGAATCTTCCTGTTTGTAAGAAGAATCATGTTCCTCATCGATAATCACCAAGTCAAAAGCGAATGGAGTAAGTATCGCGCTCCGCGTGCCAAGTACAATCTTCGCTTTTTTAGAAAGAATGGAGAGCCAAGCCAGCCGCTTTTTGGGGGCGGAAAGCGCTGAATGAAGTACGGGAACGTCAAAGCCCAAAAATGCAGAAAACCGTTCAGCCGTCTGCGGAGCAAGACCAATTTCTGGAACAAGCACAAGCACGCGCTTCCCTTCGCTCAAGGCAAGCTTCGCAAGCTCCATATACACCCTAGTTTTGCCGCTTCCCGTTACGCCGTGCAAAAGCGTTCCGCGAAAGCCTTCCTGTTCTAAAAGCTCCGCTAATTTGGCATACGCGACTTTTTGCTCCCCGGTAAACTCAGGCGAAGCGATAACTTCAACGGGTTTCTCCGGAATTTCCATATTTGCAACAAGAGCGTCCAAATACTTGCCAAAATCCCTCGGCAAGAACACAGACAAAGCTTGCATCGGCGTCGCCAAGTAATATTTGGCAGTCCATTCAAGGATTTCCATATAGCGTTCGTCAAAAACATAATGGGAAGCATGCGGAACGGCTTCTTTCACATTAAAAGAAGGAACTTCGGAAATCACTTTGGCAACAAGCCCTAGCATTGGCTTTCGCTTTGCAAGCTGCACCCAGACCACGCTCCCCCGCATGATACCCGAATTTTCAGCAACGCCATAAGTAAAGACCTGCGGAGAGAGAGGCACATACACCTCGCAGAAAAACGGGAAAGTACGCCGTTCACGGAGAGTCGATACAGACTCAGGAGGAACCGATTTGGGAAATCTCTTCGCCATTATTCAAAATAATAGCATCCTTTCAACAATTTCAGTATCATCTCTTCGAAAGAAAACACGGTAAAGCAATGAGCATTGTCCATGGAATGACATTTTTTGTCATTTTTCATAAACACGCCAAAGAAGAAGTCAAAACATCCCCAAAAAGTCCCTTTTTCGCTCTTCCTTCTTACTTTTGCCATTTTCTTTTAATTAAATTATTCTTACCTTCGATATTCCCCGCGAATATCACTTCTTTCTGGAGATTTTCTATGAGCCTTTTTAACTTTTTTAGACCCGCTTGGCAGAATTCCGACCCTCAAGTCCGCAAGGATGCCATCGTTAAACTGCCGTCCGATAATCAAGACGTTTTTGAGTCCGTCGCGCTAACAGACGAAGATGTTGATGTCCGCGCCTCAGCCATTCACAAGCTTACCCGCACCGAAGCGCTCCGCAAAGTCATTTCCAAAGAAACGGACCCGGCAAACAAACGCGATGCCGAAAGCCGTCTCCTCGATTCGATTGCGAATTACCTCAGATCCTTCCGTTCTGCCGCCACACAAAAAGAGTTAGACTTCATCTCAGAAATCGCCGATTCCCGCTATGCAGAAGACCTTCTCAAGTCGATGCCGAGTTCCGAGCTCCGCTTGGCCCTTGCCAAACTCTGCACTAAACAAAACGCGCTCGCGTTCGCAGCCCTCAAAGACCCTAAGGAAGAAGTCGCCCTTGCAGCACTGGAACATATCGACCGTGCGAATCTCCTGCAAGACATATTTCAAAATTCCCGGCACACGTCCATCCGCAAAAAGGCGGGAGAAACGCTTCGCCAGCACAAAGAAGCTAAAAATTCTGAAGAAAATGCAACATTGATGCTCTTCCGCAAGCGCGAAGCCCTTGTGCAGCAAGCACACCACCTTGCCGATTCCAAAGATTTTATGACGAACTCGCCCGCTTTCGATGCCCTCATCAAAGAAGCGGCCGATCTCGGTATGGGCCCCGCCCAAGCGGAATTCGACCAAGTGCTCCAAAGCTACAAAACGCGCCGCGCTGAAGAGCAGAAGCGGATTGAAGATGCCAATGCTGCCGTTATAGCAAAAGAAGACAAGAAGAAATCCCTGGAAGCTATCCTTTCCGAACTCGATGCACTTCTTGAAGCCAACGTCCGCGAAAATAAGAAAAAAATCGGGCAGCTTATTTCCAAATTCAAGGAGGTCAACGCAGGCGAAGATTCTCCCATTTTCAAGCTATTCAACCTATCTCTCGACCGCTTCAACAAATTTGTCGAAAAAGAAGACAGCGAAGCCAAAGAAGAGTCAGAAAAGGCCGCCTCTCGCAGCGAAATCATCGAACAACTGAAACTCCTCGTCAATGAAGAACCAACGGAAGCTTTGGAGCGCAAGGTAAAGGCTCTTGTACGGACATGGGAAACAATGCCTCTTATGGAAGGGACCGATCCCGAACTCCAAACCTACAACTCGCTCAGAAGCGAGCTTTCCGAAAAAATCAACTCAAAAAACGAAGCTGACAGGAAAGACTTCGATGAGAAGACAGTCAAGCTCCGCGCCATCATCGATGATGTAAAGAACATCAACGAAAACGAAGACTTCAAGGAAATTGCAAAGAAACTCCGCGAATCCTACAAAGCATGGAAGGAAATCGTCGGCGAAGCCAAATTCCGCTTCCAAGAAATCTGGAAGGAATACAGCGAAGCCACATCCCGCTTTAAAGAAATGCAGGAATGGGAATCCTGGTACAACGAGCGCGATAGAGAAACGCTTCTCGAAGAAATGGCGCTTCTCTCCAAGGAAGAACCGAGCAAGGACGTTCTCTACAAGCTTCGCGGCTTTGCCAACCAATGGAAAGCGATTGGTCCTGTATCCGCAGCAAGGTTAAATGAGTTCCGCGATAATTTCCGCAAGCTCTTCGAAGAGATTATGGCTAAGTGCGAACCGCTCCTCAAGGAACAAGAAGAAGAACGCAAAAAAAATTTGGAACAAAAGGAAGCCATCTGCGCAAAAGCGGAATCGCTTGCCAACGATGATGCGAACAATTGGCGCGATAAGTACAAAGTGATGCAGGATCTACAGGAAGAATGGAAAACCGTCGGATCGGTACCAAAAGAAAACAACCAGCCTATCTGGGACCGTTTCCATGCTGCTGAAAACATTTTCTACACCAAGCATAAGGAATTCTTGAAGCAAGAAGATATCGTCCGCGAAGAAAACTATCAGAAGAAGCTCGCTCTTTGTGAACGCGCTGAAAAGCTTGCTGAATCTTCGGATTGGAACGCGACGTCCGTCGAATACAGAAAACTCCAAGACGATTGGAAGACCTCCGGCCCCGCCCCGAAGTCCAAGTCCGAAGAAATCTGGGCGAGATTCCGCAAGGCCTGCGATGGGTTCTTTGAACGCAAGCGCGCCCACTTCGACGAATTGGATAACGAGAAGGCAAAAAATCTGGAAGCCAAGGAAGCTCTTTGCGCAAAGCTAGAAGCACTCGACCTCGACCCGAGCAACGCCGAAACAGTAAAAACTGTTGATGAAATCAATGAAGCTTGGAAAGCAATCGGCATGGTTCCTAAAGAGAAAGTAGACTCCCTTTGGGAACGCTTCAGTTCCGCCTTGGACAAGTTCGAAGAAAAACGAGCCGAAATGGATCCGGTTTACCACACACAGATGGAAGAATCAAAAAACCAAAAAGAAGCCATACTCCAGACAATCGCTCAAATGATGGACAATGCGGGTTCCAATCAGAATTCCGACACAGTGAAAAGCTTGCAAGTCGATTGGAAGAAACTCCCCCGCTGCGGCAGTGCGGAACAGGACCTCTACAAGAAATTCCGTGAAGCATGCGACGAATTCTTTACACGTCACCGCGACCAGCTCGAAATTCAGGAACAGGCCCGCGAGAACAACTTGCAGAAAAAAATAATGCTCTGCGAACAGGCGGAACGCTTACTCGCAACACTTTCCGATGAAAATCGCCGCGAATCGATGAACGAAGTGAAGCAGCTCCGCCGCCTCTGGAGAGAAATCGGAGCCGTCCCCCGCAAGGATTCAGACAAAGTATGGAACCGGTTCAACACCGCATGCGATGCCGTATTCGGCAACATCCGGAACGAACAAAAACAAGCTGAAACGCCTGTGGTAGAAACCCCAAAAGAGGCAGACGGACAGTCCCAGGCCTAATCCCGTGTTTCCTCCCTGGACTTCGCCTGAAAAGGCTGCAGAAATACTTCAAAAAGGCGGAATCGTCGCCATTCCTACAGAGACTGTTTACGGCCTCGCCGGGAATGCTTACGATTCCAAGGCTCTCGCCAAAATTTTCGAAGCAAAGAAGCGCCCGCATTTTGACCCATTGATTGTTCACATTGCAAGTATCGACGAGATACACAATGTGGCATCCAAAATTTGTCCGCTAGCAAAAAAACTCGCGGAGGCCTATTGGCCAGGCCCAATGACGCTTGTTCTCCCCAAGACGGATCGCATTCCAGATCTTGCGACAAGCGGGCTTCCAACAGTTGCAGTACGGTTTCCAAGCCATCCAATAGCGCAAGAAATAATACGACTTGCGGGGGTTCCCCTCGCGGCTCCCAGCGCGAATCTTTTCCAACATGTGAGCCCGACGACGGCAATGCAC
>JALNVO010000152.1 GCA_023231365.1 Fibrobacteraceae bacterium
CGGTGCATTTTTCTTGATTGCTTCCGCGACAGTCTTAATGACGCCGCAGTTCTTGCCAAGGAGGTCGTCGCGGCTCATACCCGGAAGGCGCGGGAAACCCGCAGTGACGATGACGACATCAGAGCCGGCGATATCGGCATAATCTGTGGAACCTTCGAGCTTACAGGACGTATTGATGAGAGCGCGGCCTTCCATAATATCAAGAGCCTTGCCCTTTGGCATTCCACCCGCTTGTGGAATATCAATAAGAAGAACGTCGCCAAGCTGCTTCTGAGCGAGGACGAGCGCCATTGTACCACCGATTTGACCTGCGCCGACGAGCGCAATCTTTTTTCTAGCCATAGTAGACCTTCCTTTAAGTATGTCTCAAAATGTTGAACGCATAGAATAGATAGCAAAATTTGCGTTCAAAAACCACATTATCTAGCGCTTTTTAGCGGAATTCAGGAGCAATTGTGCAGATGAACGAAACGCCATGCATTCCGTGGAAACCTAACTGAAGTCGGAAAAGATACATGTCCGGACGCCTTACCCGGACACCCAAGCCCCATGAGTTTAAAAGATGGTTAGAATCGAAAGAATGCAAGGTGCGTCCATACATGGCATATTCATCAAAGAGGACTCCATCCACTAGGCGGTCAATAGGCCAGCGATATTCTGCGGAAATACCCATAGCTGCATAATCCGCAAAAGCATACGAATATCCTCTCAAAGGATATCTAGCTGTGATCTGTGAAAAAGCTGAAAATGGCGCTCCGCCCTTCTCCTTTTCCCACATTTGCCTCGCTTGGAATTGAAAAGCCAGCACACGACGATCAAGAAGGGTCGTCTTGATGTTTTCGGGTCTCCAAAGGCGGAGCGTTTCATCCCAAGAAAAATCGGTATAGTATTTGCGGTTTTTCCTAGCTTCCTCTGCAGAAAGCCCATAAGTATGAGGATCCCTGCCTAAAAAGAAATAATGCTGCGCCGTAAAATCCAAAACATGGAAATCATGTGAGAATTCATTTGATTTTTCTATTGAATTCGGACCGCTATAATCGCTGACTTTGATATAAGTCCACGTAATGCTGATACGTGACCCTGTCGTAGGAACAAAGGGCGCATCCAAGTTATCGTAGGAAACTGTTGTTTTCAAGGGAATCGTGTAATAATCCTGATAAAGTCCGCGATCGTAGGGATTAAAATAGGGATGATTTGTAAGAATTGTATCTTCGATGTCAGGATAAGAAAAGTGATGATTTTCGAACCCGGCAGATGTTTCAAAATTCATGTTGGCTAGCAAAGGGATCGGGCGACCTATGCGGAAAGAAGTTTTAAAAGACGTATCCGTATAACTAAAACTTTCGTTTTTCCCATTAATTGAAAGAGTCCTTGGAATCACATACAAAGCGTTTCTATCCGCCCAATACTGAAAGCGTCCGCCGCCGAAAAAATCAGAACCCAAAATATTCCGTTTTGTATAGCGGGTATCGAGATTGTAATCCCCGTTGGCAAAATAATTGGCTCCTCCATAAAAATAATCCCGTTTCATGAGCATATTCCTGTGCCTATAGCTAAAACCAATCGAAGTGGAAGCTCCCGGTTTCAGGTTAAACGTCGGGTATATGAAAATATTCTTTTCTTTGCCAAAACTGACCGCGTCTACAACAGTTGTTACAACGTTATATTTGACGGCATAATGAATTGGGGCTGCAAAAGGATAGACCGCTGCATCCAGAACTGGTTGGATTATATGAGAAAAAGGCCAAAAAAATATAGAGCGCAAGTCATAGCTCTGTTCGGCAGGCTTTGATGATTCTGAAACAACGGAATCGCCCACGTCCGGTTCGGAAATAGAATCTTTTGCGATGCTGTCTTGAGAAGACTTTTCTTGAAATCTTAGAGAGTCCGCGGAGAGCGTATCTCCCAGCGTATCCGTGTTTGTTCCGTCAAAAATAATAAGAGAATCAGAAGTTTCGCCATTTCCCGGGGCAATAGAAGAATCTTCTTCTGCAAAAAGCGGAAAAAGAATGAATAGCAAGAAAAAGAAAGAGTTGCGGAGCATCTATGGATACAAAATTAGATAAATTGTCAGTAATGTTCACGCTCCTCCAAAGAATTCTCAAAAATGCACTCAAGCATCCTTGGATCGTTTTAGGGATTACCTTAGTCGTGAGCCTACTTGCCATCGCTCCTGTTTCTAAGCTCAGATGGGAACTTCGGATCCTCGACACCTTGCCCGCGGAATCCCCCGTCAAAGAAACCAACAATCTCGTCGAAACGAAATTCGGCGGTTTTGGTACGCTCACGACAATCATTTCGTCAAAGGACAGCGCATTAAATGATCGCCTCGTCAAAGGGCTTGTCAAAAAATTAAATGGACAGCGGTTCATTAGTTCCGTTGAGTACGAGTCGGAATTGGAGTTCTACAAAAAGAACAAGTTGCTCTATATCAGAACTTCGGACTTGAGGAAAATTCAAGAGCGCATCCTTGAACTCCAAGCTCGCTACAAATTGGAAGCAAATCCATTATACGTAAACCTTTCTGAAGAGAACAAAGGTTCCGGTTCCATTGCTAAAGCCTTTGAAGATTCCCTTTCCTTTGAAGATCTCGAAGCAAAATATGTTTCAAAACTAAAAGACATCTATTCCAACGACAGTGGAACTATCCGCATTATCAATATCTATCCGACTAAGAAAATCTCCGATTTGGATGCGGCAAGAAAACTTACTCACATTGTCACGGGCGCTTTCGAAAGCCTCCCAGAAAGCGATCTCGCCGAACTGCACTATGCAGGCAAAGTCTTTGAAACGCTCAGTACAGGAAAAACAATACTTCCAGAAGCAAAAAAAATCGGTTACGTTGCTGCTGGAATACTCATCTTACTTCTTTTCCTGAAGTTTGCGAGGCAGCCTACGCTTATCTTAGTCGCAGCAATTCCTATAGCCATTGCCCTTTTTTGGACTATGGGGGCCGCGGGAATTTTATATGGCAGGATCAATCTCTACACAATAATTCTCGCACTCATCCTACCTGGACTTTCCTGCCAGGCAACTACCCATATTATGGCGAGATTTGCGGATGAACAAAGGAAGGGGCTAGGTTCTGAACTCAGCTTGGAAAGCGCTCTTTTGCTTGTGGGGCCATCGATCGCAGTATCTGCTTTTGTTACTGCAGCGGCATTCATCGGGTTGGAATTCGTCCCTCTGGCGGGTATTCAAGAGTTAGGCGTGCTTGGAGCTATTGGCGCGCTTCTCAACTGGTTCCTCTGCAGCCTCGTTTTGCCATCCCTGATTATCATTGTACAAAAATATAGGGTTTTCCGCTTTCGTGGAAAGCGCATTATTCGTTTTTCCGATTTTACAGCCCGCCCATTTTATGGATATAAGAAACTTCTAATTCCGATTGCACTTATCTCTTTTATTCTTCCCATAAAGGGAATCTATCCTGAATTTGATTATGATTTTTCCCATATGGAATACAATCCTAAAACAAATGTTGCGGATTCTCTTCTCGCTCTCACGAGATTTCCGCACTATGATCCAGCCGTCGCCATACTCCCAAACGCAAAAGCGGCAAATATTTTTTATGAAACAATGAACCAGGAAATAGAAGACAATCCGAATACGTCCATCGGTTCTGTGACTACTTATGAAAATTTATTGCCGTCAAATCAAGAAAAGAAACTTGCCCTATTAAAAGAGATTCGGGAAGAGCTAAACCCCGATTTTATTAAGAAGCTTCATCCGGAAGACTCGGCAAAGATTGAGAAAATTATCGATTCTTGGAATGTCACATCTTTGAATGTAGACGATCTGCCTGAAAGTATCCGCCATAAATTTGAGGGAAGGGACGGCACTGTAGGTGAATTTGCTTTTGTTTTTCCAAACATCGATCCTGACAATGGACTTGCTTGCAGGCGTTTTGCTCATGAATTAAAAGCTATACGTTTCCCCGGCGGGATTCAATACCCGATGACGGGAACGGCCATCGTCCGTGCAGAAATTCTAGACCAGACACTTCCCTATCTTCACAAGACGATCCTTTTTGGCATTGCCGCCATATTCTTCCTTCTCCTCCTTTTTTACAACAAACTATCCCACGCCCTTCTTACGCTTGCATCACCCATACTCGCCTTTTTCTGGCTGCTCGCTCTCCTCAGGTTGCTTGGAATAGAACTTTCCGCATACAGTGCGCTCGCCTTCCCGCTTCTCATCGGAATGAGCCTTGATGGTTCCATACAACTCTGGAACGCCTACTACGAGAATTCAACAGGAAGCCTGCACTTCATTATATCCACTACGGGTATTACCGTATTTATCGCACAGCTCGCAAGCCTTGTCGGAATTTTTGGGCTCCTATTTTCCTCCCATCCGGGAATCAGAAGTATCGGCACGGTTTCTATGCTCGGACTTCTGTGCATTTCCATTTCACATCTTCTCGTATTTCCGCTCTTCGCCGGTTGGCTCGATAGCCGAAGGTTCAACAGCAGAAAAAAAAGAAAAGCAGACTAAATGAAATCCCTTTCTAAAGAAATCCTGAATATTGCGCCTTCATTGACCGTAAGCATTGATACGCTTGCCAAAAAACTCAAAAGTGGGGGCAAGGATGTTATAAGTCTCGGCGCCGGCGAACCCGATTTTCCGACTCCTCTGGATGTTCAAAAGGCGGGCATCTCGGCAATTACCGAAGGTAAGACCCGTTATACGGCACCTGCTGGAATTCTCGAAGTCCGCGAGGCCGTTTGCAATAAACTTTCCAAACAGAACCGGCTTCAATACGCTCCGGAACAAATCATTATGACGAGCGGAGCGAAGCACGCCGTATTCAACGCGCTCCTCTCCATTTTAAATCCAGGCGATGAAGTCATTATTCCATCGCCATACTGGGTCACTTACCCGGAACTCGTCAAACTCCTTGGAGGAAAACCGGTTATTGTCAAAACTTTGGAAGATGACGATTTCCAAATGAAAGCAAGCGCCCTTGAAAGGGCCATCACGCCTAAGACGAAATGCGTTATTCTCAACAATCCGACGAATCCGACAGGAACTCTGTACACAAAAGAAAATTTGGAAGACCTTTCTGAAGTAATTGTTTCGCATGATCTCTATGCGCTCTCTGATGAAGTGTATGAACATTTTACATACAACAGAACATTTACGAGCCTTGCGGCCCTACCTGGAATGCAGGAGCGCACGCTTCTTGTAAATGGGCTCTCCAAATCGCATTGCATGACCGGCTGGAGAATAGGCTACGTAGCAGCGCCTCTAGAAATCGCAAAACTTATCGCAAAAGCGCAAGGCCAAACGACACACCACCCCTCCAATGTGGCGCAGTATGCGGCAAAAGCAGCATTAGAAATGCCTTTAGATACGGTTTACAAAATGCGGGACGCATTCCTTGAACGCCGCAATTACATCCATTCGGAGCTCATGACCATTTCGGGTGTCAAAGCTATGTTGCCAAATGGGGCATTCTACTTGTTTGCAAATATCCAAGATCTGTTTGGTAAACACACTCCTGCGGGTAAACTCATTGATGATTCTGCCGCATTCTGCACCTATCTCCTAGAAAATGAAGGGCTTGCCATCGTTCCAGGGAGCGCTTTCGGCTGCGAAGGTTATGTAAGAATTTCTTACGCAGCTTCTTTAGATACACTGAAAAAAGCGGTTGAGCGTTTTAAAAAAGGCGTTCTTTCCCTCTGTTAGGCTTTAGATGTCATCTACATTCCGCGTACAAAGTATTACCGGAGACCGCCCCTTTTTCATCGGACGCGGCAAGGACACCGATTTTATACTCCAAGACCAATCCGTTTCAAGACGCCACGCCAAAATCGAAAAATCAGGTGAAAAATGGCTTTTTACGAATTTGAGCAAAACCTCGGGAACGCTTTTCGACGGAAAGGAAATCAATACAAAAGAAATTGAAGACGGCGATATCTTTTTATTAGGGCTTCAACAGCTCCGCTTCAGCATCAAGGAAGGCGAACTGTTCCTTTCCCATGTTAAATCAATCGAAGACGTTCCGGCGATTCCTCTTTCAGAGTCGAAGAGCTTATTCCTCGGGCGAGGCGATTCGGAAGAAATTCCAGGAGCGATCGTCCACCCCGCCTGTCCAAAGAATCTGGCGGTAGCAAGACTAGACGGCAAACGGATGATGCTGATCTTTTCCCATAGCCTGTTTAGCCGAGTCGAATACCTAGAAAACGGAGAAACGCTCAAGCTGCCATGGTGCTTATTGGAATTTCGGGGCGGCAACCTCTTTATTCATCAGAAAGATGTGGGTTTTTCGCTCGCTGTCAAGGATGCATGCGTGAGAATTGCTGGAAAAGACATTCTCAAGGAAATCCGCTTTTCGCTCCCGGCGGGTAAAATTCTAGCAGTTATCGGGCAAAGCGGACAAGGTAAAAGTACCTTGCTCGAACTATTAACAGGCAAAGTAGAACTTTCTCAAGGATTTATTTCCATCGATGGTTTTGATTATGAAGAGTCAAGCATCCGCAAGGAGATCGCCTATTTGCCTCAAGAACCGCTTTTGCGGGATTCCCTCACGGTCAAGGAAACACTCCTCCACGCGGCTAGGATATCCCTTCCGAAGGATTA
>JALNVO010000153.1 GCA_023231365.1 Fibrobacteraceae bacterium
GACGACTGTTGCAAAAGCCGAATACAGCGGCAAAGCTTGCTTTGCCATTGCCTGAGGCTCGGCAACAGGACTTTAGTCCACTATTGTGATGCGTTATTGACAATTTCATAAAAATGAATTTTTAGAGATACCCTCAAGCAATTCGGATTACTTAGCAGCGTCGTACTGAGCGACAACCTTGCCCTGAGCATCGATAGCCCGGATAACTTCCGCATCGCGCTGAAGAGTGAGATCCGCCTTGTGGCCCTGAGCATCAATAATTTGCACCGCAAGAGAGCCGTTTTCATTCTTGATCGCGGAAATCTGGTTCCCCTGGGCATCCTTCTCATAATAGGTGTTGCCCTGTGCAACCGGGTTGGAACCCGTCCAGAATTCCACAGTATTGAGAACGAGACCGTCAATAAGATATTCGCTAACCTCATAGACCGGAATCACATGGAGAAGGAAATGAACGCAAGAATTGATCCACTTGTCGCCTAGAGTTCCGTTCCACTTATAAATCTTGTTCGTGAGACCATAGCTGCCATAGCAAGCAGAAAGCGTGCAAATCGCAGCAAGAGAAAGAACAAAGAAACCTTTTTTCATAAATAACTCCTTATTATTAAAAAAAGCTGATAAAAGCTATTGAAAATTAGTAAAAATAAAAAGATCTCAAGAAAAATAATTTGAAAGCACGAAAGGGATATTTTTAAAATTCTACCCATTTGAAATAAAAATCGCTTTTTTTATTCAAAAACAGGCTCTTTTATAAGAAGTGATTAGCATCACACCCAAGAATCCATTTGTTATTATTCACTTTCTTAGCAATAGACGAGCCAGAAGATCTTCAATTTTTCTCCTATTCCTGATGAATCTCATAAATGATGAAAATTTTTTTTGATTAAATTTGTCTAAAAATAGGCTTTCACATTTTAAAGGCTTCTTTTAGTTTTGTCCTTTGCTTTTTTCAAAAGTAAAAGACAGGAGATTGGGATGTTTTCAAATTTTGCACGATTAGCCATAACAGCATTCACTATGGCCTCATTCGCTTGGGCTGACAAACCTCTAGAAGTCTGGATTATGCCTAATGGAGCAAACCCGCAAGGGATACTTGAGCAACGCCTATCCATTTTCGAAAAAGAAACCGGACTAAAAACGAAAGTAGTCGTCTTGGACTGGGGCGAAGCCTGGAGCCGTATCTCAAATACCCTTGAAACAGGCAAAAACGGGCCAGCAGTTCTTCAACTCGGCACCACTTGGGTCTCTTACTTTGCCTCCAAGGGTGAACTTGCAAAGCTCGACCCTTATCTTTCAGAAATCAATCCTAGCCGCTTTACGAAAGTGAGCTGGGGCACAACCGGGACGGATGAAGATTCCTCCGTCTATTCCGTTCCTTGGTTTGTCGATGCAAGAGCCATTCTCGGCAACAAGGCATTCCTTAAACTCGCAGGGATAAAGGCTTCCGACATTGCCACCTATGAGGGCTTTTACAAAACGCTCAAAAGACTAAAGGCAATGAATTTAAAAAGAGCGGACGGAACGCCTGTCAGCACATACGCCTTCCCGGGGAAAAGCGACTGGAACATTCCACACAACTTTGCCCCTTGGATCTGGTCTTCAGGTGGCAATTTTATTAAAAAAGATGCAAACGGGAAATGGAGGTCTAACCTACTTGATCCCAAAACGATCAAAGGAATCGCTTCCTATCTCAATTTCATTCTGGATTCTCTTGTAGATAAAGCAAGCCTCCGCGACAATACGGCTCAAATCGCCCAGAAGTTCAACAATGGAGAACTCGTCTTCATTTTGAACACGGCAGAAATTGTGATGCAAACCCGCTATGCTGAAAGCGAAGGCGGTCTTTCCACAGCAAAGATCGGGCAAGATAGCGTAGCCGTTTTCCCCGTTCCAGCGGGCAGTGCCGGTAGCATCTGTTTCGTCGGAGGAAGCAATCTTGCAATCCCTAAAGCGATGGAGAACAACGCGAATGCGCGCAAACTCCTTGAATTCCTCACCCGCGACGACAACTTGGATGCCTATACCCGTCAAATCGGATTTCTTCCACCTGTAAACACGGTTCTCAAATCCTGGGCAGAAGACTCCGCATACAAAGTCCTCGTCGAGCATTTGGAAAACGGCAGAAGTTATCCGAACATTCCGCAATGGACCGAAGTGGAAAGTTCCCTCATTGGCCTCTTTAGCGATATCTGGGGCTTTATGGACATCGGCGATCTCTATTCCGAAGAATCCATGTACAATACTATCGTCACTTACAATCAAAAAATCAACGAGATCTTAAAAAATTCTCCGGATTCTTCAAAAATTATAAGCCTAGATGAGTTCAAAACCATCTGGGAATCCAATATTCACGAGCCGGAGTCCTCGAGTGCACTTCCGGAATCCTCCGATTCGGGCAACTTCTTTTCGAGCGAACTCCGGTTGACAGTTTTCGTATTTATCATCGCCGTTCTTTTTGGATTCTTCATCACATTCTTCCGCAAGCGGAAAGGCCACTAACAACAAATGAATAACGACCCCGCAGCAGCAAATAAAGTTCCACTCGTAAACAGCATTGCTTTTCGAAGCATGGTCGTGTTTACTGTTGCGCTACTTTTAATTATTGGAGTAGGCGGTTCATTTCTCATCTACCGGCAATCAAAACTTGTAAAGATCCAAACATTTGAAGCCAATGAAGCTGGGCTTTCCCAAGCTTCGTTTATTGTAAAGAGCCAATTTGACCTTTTTAAAAACAGGCTTATCCTCTTAGCCGCTACACCTTATATTACCGACCAAGATTCCATTGAAGCGGGGCGTTTTTTAAAAGGCTACAACGTTTCGCCGCTGTTCATCCCAGGCGAATATGTGGTGCTCTACAACGCTAAGCACGAAAAAGTCAGCGACAACTCAATGGTCGGATTGGCAAAGATTGCAGAGCCACACCGCGAACTGGAAGACTTCAAAGCCGTCGTCCCTCAACGCCCTTATATTTCCCCGCTGTTCTGGGAACAGAGCACTCCTAAAAAAATCATCGCCGTCGCAGTAGAAAACCGGGCTACTTCAAATGGATTCCTCTCCGCGAGCTTTTCTTTCCGCAGAATCTGGGAACTCTTTGAAAATTATAAAGTGGGCAACCACGGATTCTTTGTCATCTTCGATGAAAGCGGAGCTATCCTCTATCACCCTGACATCCGGAAATGGGTCAACCAATCCCATAAAGCAGATGATTTGGGCCTCCATAATTTTGATGCAAAGTCCTACCAAATCACACAAAGTACATATATCCGGCTGAATGACGGCAAAGCCTATCTCGCCAACTACAAATACAATGCCACAGAAAAAATCGGCATTATGAGCTTGCAACCGCGCGACGAAGTCGAAGCAATGATGTGGTCTATGGGCAGCGGTTTCGTCCTTATCGCGCTTTGCATTTTACTAGTCATCCTGTTCGTATCCTTCTGGCTTTTCCACAGAGTTGGCCGCCCGCTGCAAACGCTTATCGACCGTATGCTCGTCATTGTGAAAGGAAATTACAACGAAAGCAGCGGCATCACCGGCAAAAAGAACGATGAAATTCACGTACTCGCCCAAGTATTCGACAAGATGCGCCTTACCATTAAAGACAAAATAATGGAACTCGCCGAACACAAAGCCCACTTGGAGATGGAAATCATCGAACGCACTCAAGACTTGGCAAAGGCGAATTCGCAGCTCGAAATAATTTCCCGCACGGATGAACTCACCGGTCTCCCCAACCGCCGGGATATCCGCGAAAAAATCAGCTATGAGATTTACCGTGCGGAGCGCTCGAAAAAAGCATTTTCTTTTGTATTCATTGATATAGACAAATTCAAAGACTTCAATGATACTTATGGACACGTATGTGGCGACCTTGTACTTCAAACCGTTTCGCGCGTGATGCGGCAACAACTCCGCAAACAAGACATCGTAGCACGCTGGGGTGGCGAAGAATTTTTAACAATGCTCCCTGAAACCGATCTCGCAGGCGCCCTTCAAGTTGCCGAACGCTTCCGCAAAAAAATCGAAGAAACCGAAATTTCATTCTCCAACTGCAAAATTCATGTGACAATCACCCTTGGAGTCTCTCTCTATGATGCCCGCCTGGGAATGGACAGAAGCATTGACCTTGCTGATAGAGCGCTATACAAAGGCAAACAAAGCGGTCGCAACAAAGTAGTCGAATTCAATCCCAATGATATCACAGCAGAAGACTTGCAAGCCGCGGAAATGGAAAAGAAATACAATGAAGCGACCCTTGCTTCTGCTAATGAAATAAAGCAAAAACCGCTAGATGTCAAATATACTGTCGATACAAAAACGCTCCAGAAAAGCATCGCACCGAAAAAAAAGTCTCATCCCAATCAAAGCGATGCGACAGAATCCCCAAATAACTAAGCCTATTAACAAAAAACACCCGCCAGAAGCAGGTGTTTTTTTATCGGGTTGATTGGATTCGAACCAACGACCACTTGAACCCCATTCAAGTACTCTACCAGACTGAGCTACAACCCGAGCTTAGAGCGCTCCAAATTTAGCTTAAGGGCAAAATTTTTGCAAGGCACTTTCTTCTTATTTCCAATAACCGATAACCAGCACTTCAGGAGTCGCCTTGGGAAATGCTGAACTCTTGAAAGAAACGATACGGCTAATACTCTTTTGCTTTGCAGGCGTCTTTGTGCGATCCATCCCCTTGGTTTTGAGAGTCACCTTTAAACCGGGGATTTTGCCGCCTTCCTTGACATGATCGGGTTTATCCACATTGAGCTTCACAGGTTTGAATTCCGCAGTAAATTCGCGAGAAGAGGATGTATCCAAAGCAAGTTCGGGTTTTGCCTTCTTGTCGGAACACCAAACATAGAAGTTCCATTCGCGGGACTCGCCTGCCGTATAATATCCGGCATCGAACATTTTTTCACTGAAGAAGAACGGCGACTCGACCTCGCCTTCGATCTGCGTCGTATAAGTTTTGCCATCCTTACCGATAAGAACAACTAGATTCGTAAGCGGCCCTTCCATCGAAGCCGTATTTAAATCGAATTCGACTGTTACCGGAGAACGGGAAGAAACACTTGGAGTAAACTTATAGTTGGAGCAGCCTGTGCCCTGGCACATCACGCTTTCAATATCAATCGGCTTGGACGTCATATTCGCGCCCTTGATTGTTACGTGGCGGACTTCGCCTTGAGGAATGCTCCCTAGTTGATAAGGATCCGGCATAAATTGAAGAGCATCATCGGCAAAGAGCGCCGATACAGAGAAAGCCATCAAAGAAAGAATCGTTAAACTTTTCATGGTTTGAAAATACAATTTTTAAGAACCCTCGCCATATTCCCGTCCCAGTTTCGCGCAATCTTTCCGCCTTACTTTTCTTCACATCGCCATATTTTCCGACAACCCCAACAAATAGAAATCCATCATAGACACTTCCTTATCCAGCAAAAAAAATTCTTGCATACTGCGCGAACGCCCACTTATTCTTTGCAGGGGAAGAGGGCTGGCTCTCCGTCCTAGAAGCGCATAAAATACAAGAAGACCCCGTGAAACGGGGCCTTGTGTATAAAAAAGGGAAATCATTTAGTCCTCACAAGAGGCACCCTCTTTATAGTAATAAGTTGTGGTCCCACTATCCTCGCAGGTGGCTGTTACTCCGACAGAGCTGCATCCCGTTTCACTGTAAGTCGCAGTCATCCCAGTCATATTCATCTGGGAACAATCCGTTTCTGACATTGTGGATGAAGTAATGCAGACTGTTTCCCCGAAAAGTCCGGAGATCTCAACAGTACAACCGGGGGTGCTCGAAAGAGATACAGTACTCGAACTACTCTCAATAAGCAGAGAACTCGAAGATTCGGGGATAATTTCAACCGAACTGGAGCTGGAATATTCCGGGAGGACTTCAATTGAACTGGATGAAGGAACTGTTTCCTCACTGGAACTGGAAAGAGCATCACTGCTCGAACTTAAAAGTACGGGAAGGTAATCTTCCGCCGATACATCATCACAAGAGACTCCTTCGCTGTAAAGATATACAGTCGCCGTCTTGTTGCCGATCGTAACGGGACAGGAAATGGTTGCGCCGGATTCGCATCCTGTGCTAAAGCCGTAATTCAGCGAAGTCCCGACAACATCGGCACAGGAAGCTTCCGTCAGATAGTTCGCGGCATCTGCTTCGGACATTTCAACACAAGTAAACGTGACCGCATCCACCTTTGCTGAGCAGGAAATGAGTGATTTACTGGAAGACGATCCAGAATCCCCGGTGCAGGCAAAGAATAAAATGCAAGAAGCGGACAAAAGGCCCGCAGAAAAAAATTTCCTTTTCACCATATTGTTACCCTTTTCTGAAGTTAAGCTAGAAAAACTAGCTTATATGCAATTATAACAAATTACTGTTCAGACAAATTTTTTCCACGACTTGAGCATAGATTAACTTAGGGTACCTCTAAAAACTGCTTTGGTTAAGTGAACCGCATGCAAATCGAGCGCAGCAAAGACAAGCTTGCTTGAGTATGACCGAAATGCAGGCGATGACGCGAAGCGTCAAAACCATGCAAGGTGAGTGTCGCACAACCGA
>JALNVO010000154.1 GCA_023231365.1 Fibrobacteraceae bacterium
ATCGATACGTTCTTTGCCGCGACGTGGGAAGTGCATTACAATTCTTCCCGGACGGGCATCCGTCTGATCGGACCGCAACCCAAGTGGGCGAGGACGGACGGCGGGGAAGCGGGACTGCATCCTTCGAACTTGCACGATAACGCCTATGCGGTCGGCTCCCTGGATTTCACGGGTGATATGCCGATCATCTTAGGCGTGGATGGCCCGAGCCTCGGCGGTTTCGTCTGCCCGGCGACGATCGCTTCTGCGGAACTTTGGAAAATGGGACAGCTCCGCAGCGGCGACAAGGTCCGCTTCGTGCCCATTTCCGCGGAAGAGGCGGAACGTATCCGTCTGTATCGCGAAGGGGCGTTGGAACATCCGGAAACGTTTGCCGTGGATGAACCGACTCTTTCTTCGGCTCCTCTCACGACGCCGATCGTCGCGACTTTCCACGAAAATGCCGAAATGGAAAAAATCGTGGTGCGCGCGGACGGGGACGGCAACCTGCTTCTAGAATTCGGCCCGGCGATCATCGATCTCCGCTTGCGCTTTATGGTGCATTCCTGGATGCTTTCTGTCCAGAAAAAATTCAGCGATGTCGTCATCGACGTGACTCCCGGCATCCGTTCCATACAAATTCACTACAATGTTTCGAAGATCCGTCAGGGCGAAATGCTTTCTCGCATCGCGGAACTCGCCTGTGAACTCAAGGAAAATAGAATCACGAAAGTCTCTACGCGGACGGTGTACTTGCCGCTCAGCTGGGACGATCCAGCGACTCGTCTCGCTATTCAGAAGTACGTGGAAACGGTCCGCCCCGGCGCTCCGTGGTGCTGCCCGAACAATATCGAATTCATCCGCCGCGTTAACGGTCTCGATTCCATCGAAGAGGTGAAGAAAATCGTATTCGACGCGGATTACCTGGTGATGGGACTCGGTGACGTTTACCTCGGCGCTCCCGTGGCGACGCCTCTCGATCCGCGGCATCGTCTGGTGACGACCAAGTACAATCCCGCCCGCACTTGGACACCCGAAAATGCGGTCGGCATCGGCGGCGCCTACATGTGCGTTTACGGAATGGAAGGTCCGGGCGGCTATCAATTCGTCGGACGGACCGTGCAGATGTGGAACCGTTTCCGGAAAACTTCCGATTTCGAAAAGCCCTACCTGCTCCGCTTCTTTGACCGGGTCCGCTTTTACGAAGTCTCTGCGGCAGAACTTTTGCAGATGCGCAAGGATTTCATCTCCGGCAAGTTCCATGTGAAGATCGAGAAAAGCGAATTCGACATTGCGGACTACGAAAAATTTCTTTCGGAAAACGCCGAAAGCATCGCCGCGTTCGAATCGCGTCGCAAGCAGGCGTTCGAAGAGGAAAAGGAACGCTGGATCGCGACGGGACAGCTCACGTTCGAATCGCATTCCGCGGAAAGCGTCGCGCCTGCGCAAGACGCTGTCTTGGCCGGGGGCGAGGAAGGCGTCTATTCGCCCGTGGCCGGTAGCCTGTGGAAATTGCTCGTGCCGGAACCGGGAACGGAAATCCAGCCGGGCGAGATTCTCGCCGTCCTCGAAAGCATGAAAACCGAAATTCCGGTGATCGCGGACGAGGCGTGCGTCGTTTCGCAAGTCTTCGCAAAGCAGGCGACGGAAGTCCGTTCCGGGCAATGCCTGTTCGCCGTGAAGCCTCTGTAATAGATCCTACGCGCATCACAAGAAAGCCGCCCTGCAAAGGACGGCTTTCTAGCGAGAATGTTAAAATCAGAATTGAGAAAGGAACCGCTGGTCGTTTGAGGTGAGAAGCCCGATTTCTGGAATCTCATGGCGGAGCATTGCGATGCGGTCAAGTCCGAAACCAAATGCGAAGCCTGTGTATTTTTCCGGGTCGATTCCGCAATTCTTGAACACGTTCGGATCGACGGATCCGCATCCGCCAATTTCCATCCAACCGGAGCCCTTGCATTTCTTGCAACCTTTTCCGCCGCAAAATACGCAGCTTACGTCCATCTCGGCTGAAGGCTCCGTGAAGGGAAAGAAGCTTGGGCGGAAGCGAGTCTTGACTCCTTCGCCGAAAAGTTTGTTCATAAAGATCTGGAGGACGCCTTTGAGTTGGGCGAAGGTAATGTTTTCATCGACGACGAGACCTTCGCATTGCTGGAACATAGGGGCATGTGTCGCGTCGCTATCGACGCGGAATACGTGACCCGGAGCGATCATCCGGAACGGAGGCTTGTGCGTTTCCATGTAGTGAATCTGGGTATCGGAAGTCTGCGTGCGGAGCATGACCTTGTCGCCCAAGTAGAACGTGTCCTGCATATCGCGGCTCGGATGGTCGGGTGGCGTATTGAGCGCTTCGAAGTTGTACCAGTCCGTTTCGATATCGCGACCGGAATCGACTGCAAAACCCATCTGCGCAAAGAAATCGATGATTTCTTCACGGACATCGTACACCGGGTGCGTGCTTCCTGCCGGTATTCCGTTACCCGGAAGGCTGATATCGGTCCAGCCCTTTTCGAGTTCATTTTCAAGATTTTTTTTCTGGGCTTCTGCCAAGGCCTTTTCAATTCTTTCCGTGACAGCCGTTTTCAATTCGTTGACAAGCTTTCCAAAGGAGGGACGCTCTTCAGCAGGAAGAGCCGCCATTTGCTTCATAAGTTCTGTAATTTGGCCTTTTTTACCTAAGTACTTGACGCGGAGTGCGTCAACCGATTCTTTGACGTTGAGAGCTGTTCCCGCGAGTTCAGCTTCAAAAGCTTCGCGGACTTTGGAAAGAGTTTCGTTCATAGTATTCCAAATGTAGAAAAACCTGGAATTCTTATTTGAAGACGACGAGCTGCGAAACCTTTCCGATACGGACGAGGTAGCCCCCTTTTTTACAAATGGGAAAATTTGCGTTCCCGGAGAGGCCTGTGGAATGATATGAAAGGCATCCATTAACTTGGTAAAGACTGACGTTTTCATTTTGAAGCCCGCTGATAGAAAAACCAGACTGGGTTTGGATAATCTTGTGCGATGATTTTCGCGGGGAAAACTTAATTCCACTCGATGTATCGAGCGTATTTTGCGAAAGATAAATGTTTGTACTTATGTAAAAGTTGCGCATTTCCGTTCTGCGGTCGCAGAGGAAAAACGCAAAATCGTGGACGGTCCCGGATGCCAAGGAGAGCCTCGAGATTGATTACCAACTTTTTGTCAATGAAAGCCCAGATGTCGTCGTCTCCGCGGACATTTAGCGTTTGTCCTTCTTCTGCGATAAAGTTGGAGTGAAATTCCATACAGAATTGCCGATCGCGATTTCCTTCTATCCGATCACTCCATGAAGTCGTATTGTATACGGATGGATTGGTCCCTGCTCCAAATTCGCCTTCTTCCGTCGGGTAGCTATCGATGTAAGGAAACCCTGTTGCGGGATTGATCGCCGCCCAATTGTGAACGTTTGAAAATAGATTGTTTGCCGTTTCGCTGACTTATAGAAATCGTTAAAAAACTTGCCATCCCTCATAAAATTCCCTTTTCTTTGAATGGCTTTGGTTCCCGAAATAAAAAAATCTATCTTTGCCGTGCAAAATAAGAACCACAAACCAGAGGTCTTTTTATGGCACAGATTCCTGCAATTCTCATTTTTGGTGCACCGGGCTCCGGTAAAGGCACCGTTGGCGCAAAACTCGCGCAGACGACGAGCATCAAGCATCTTTCTACGGGAGATATCTTTCGAGGCATAGCTCCCTCAAGTGAAAGCGGCAAGCTCATCGCTTCTTATTCCAGCGCAGGAAAACTCGTCCCGGATAGCGCTACTGCTCAGATTTTTGAACGCTTCATCAAGGGCCTCATTGATACGAACCGCTTGAATCCGGATAAGGATATGCTCCTTTTGGATGGCATTCCACGCACACCGGATCAGGTCGATCTGATCAAGCCCATTGTCGATGTAAAGCATGTATTCGTTCTCGACATTACCAAGGATGAAACGATTGTCGCCCGCCTTCTCAACCGCGCTAAGATTGAAGGCCGCAAGGATGATGCCGATGAATCCATCATCCGCAACCGCATGATCGAATACCGTACGAAAACTGCTGCGGTACTTGAAAAGTATGATTCAAAGATCATTTCGCATATCGTTGGCGATAATACGCCGGACGAAGTGTTCTGCGATGTTCTTTCTGCATACGTCCAGTTTATGAAGACTCTCAAAAAGTAATTTGTCTGTTGTAAACAAAAAGGAACCGCGAAAACGGTTCTTTTTTTTGTTTGAAACTTTCGGCAGAAAATTTTTCAGAACCAAATCACAAGTTGCCGTTATCGGAATGCAAAAATGGCTCCGGTTGTATTAGTATCCAAAATAAATCCGCCAATTCTTTTGGAACGCTTGTAAGAAGGGAACTCGATTCAAGGTTGAATTTTGAGAGGCGATTTTGTTGGATGATGAGAATCCGGTTCCCTCCGGGGAGCACCTGGCTTTGTAGTAGTGGACTAAATTTCTGTTGCTGAACCATAGCAATCCCAAAACGAACTTTGCCGCTGTATTCGGCTTTTGCAACAGAAGTCACTCCAAGTGGAGGAATGCATCCAAACTGAATATCGCTGGTAGAGAATGCCTTTGCTATCATAAATAACACAGTTATTGACGCTTCGCGTGCTAATGCACAAGTAGGTGCGCTTCACTGTCAGTCGTTTTCACCACTTCTCGTTTTAGAAGTGCCTTTATATGTCTGTATGTCTGACTTGAATCAAGGTAAAGTTGTACGGGATAAATCTCATTTTCTCTTTCACAAGATGATTTTTAGGAATGCCCGTATTTCAATTTTCTTATCTTTGTTCTGAAAATGAAGGAGTTCTCATGTCGGTTTATGTAATGGTGAATGGCATCCCCGGAAATATGGCGAAGATCGTTGCAGAAACTTGTGTTGCCCGCGGCCTCTTCCTCGTTCCGTTTTCTCTTACAGGAGAGCAGATCGTTGAAAATGAATCGGAAGTATGCGGTAAGACAATCCGGCTTTTGAAGCCTTCCAACCGGGAAGCTTACATAGCGAAAGTCCTTGTGGAATATCCGGGCCTTATCTGCGTGGATTTTACGCATCCGACTGCCGTAAATGAAAATGCAGAATTTTATGTGAAGCATCATATTCCCTTTGTGATGGGGACGACCGGCGGTGATCGGGTTTCCCTTTTGAAGCTTGTTAAAGAAGCGAACCATCCGAGTGTGATCGCCCCCAATATGGCGAAGCAGATAGTCGCTTTTCAAGCGATGATCGACTGGCTCTCCAAAACTTTTCCGACAGCCTTTGATGGATACAAATTAAGCATTGTCGAAAGTCACCAGAAGACCAAGGCGGATACGAGTGGAACGGCAAAGGCCGTGGCGAAGTCCTTTGAAGATATGGGCCTTGATTTTGACGAAAGCAAAATTGAGAAGGTTCGCGTAGAGAGCGAGCAAATAGAACGGATGCATGTGCCGGAGGAGTATCTTTCGGGGCATGCCTTCCACACGTATTCTCTTGACAGTGCCGATGGAACGGTTCACTTTGAATTCCGGCACAATGTGTGCGGGCGGAAAATTTATGCGGAAGGCTCTGTAGATGCCGTGAACTTCCTTGCCGAACAAATTAAGAAAGGACATGCCCATCCGTTTGATATGATGGATGTGCTCCGTTCCGGTTCTATGCGCTAAGACTCGCGTATAGATTTTGCTCGGCTGTGAAAAACTAAGTGGGAGTATGAATCGATTAAGCTTCAACGTTTATTAATCGTTGACCGCATTTAAATTTTGACTAGGCAAATAAATTTGTGGTGTAGTATTTGATTTAACCATAGTTGCAAAAAACGAAGAATAATATGGGTGCCTTTTGTATTGTTGAATTTTGTTAATTAAACGTGACAGGCTCTTCTGCTATGTCTTAGCTAATTTTATGAAAATGAGTTTCTAGAAATATGTTAAAAAAAAACAGATCGATTTTGGAGGCTTTTTCTATACCGGAAATTTGAAAAAAGCTATTTTGCCTAAGATAACGCGCAACAGGATGGACTTTATGGACGGATATTCCCCAAAACCTCAGGACGAAAAAATTGAAGATCTGAAAAGGCTTTTCCCCGAAGTCTTCGATGAAGGCCGGATCGACTGGGAAAAGCTGAAAGCCGCGCTCGGGGAGAACGTGAATTTCTCCAATGAACGCTATGTGCTCAACTGGGCGGGAAAAAGCGAGGCTTTCCGCACCATGCAGCAGCCCTCAGCGCAGACGCTCGTGCCCGCGAAGGAAGAATCCGTCCATTTCGACACCACCGGAAACATCTTCATCGAGGGTGAGAATCTCGAGGCGCTGAAGGTGCTCCAGAAAAGCTACTTCGGTCAGGTGAAGATGATCTATATCGATCCGCCGTACAACACGGGTAACGATTCGTTCATTTATCCGGACAAATTCTCTGAGACGAAAGAGGAATACCAGCGGCGCGTGGGTGACAGGGACGATGACGGCTATATGACCAAAGAGGGCCTTTTCCGCAGGAACTCGAAGGAGAACGGACAGTATCACAGCAACTGGCTTTCCATGATGATGCCGCGCCTCTACCTCGCCCGCAAC
>JALNVO010000155.1 GCA_023231365.1 Fibrobacteraceae bacterium
CATTTTGAGGCGGCCAATATAAAACGGAATCTGTTCGCGAAGCTTCTCAATGAATACGGCGCGTTCAGGTCTCGGCCCTACCATGCTCATATCTCCTTTAAGTACGCACAAAAGCTGCGGAAGTTCATCAATCCGCATCTTGCGAAGGTGACGGCCCACGCGGGTAATGCGAGGATCATCCTTAGTCGCCCACTGTGCGCCCAACTTTTCAGCATCCGTGCGCATCGTGCGGAACTTGTGGACCATAAAGCGTTTGCCATAAAGACCTACGCGTTCCTGAGAATAAAAGATAGGGCCTTTCGAATCGAGCTTGATTGCAATGGAAGCGAGAAGAAAAATCGGAGATGTAATAAACAAGAGGAACGAGGCAACGCCAATATCCATTACGCGTTTAATGTTCACTTGCCAAGGCGGCATATTGAAAGCGAGAAGTTCCTGAAGTTCAAATCCGTGCACCAAGTTCATCTTATAATGTCCATTGATGACATCATAGAGACCGGGAATGACATAGATATGGAGCGGCAAATCACAAGCCCAAGCGAGTACTCGCGTAATTTCTTGGAGCGAAGAACTGTCATGAGAGATGATGATTCCCGATACGCGATTCTTCCGGGCAATATGGGCTAAGTCGGAATACTTTCCTAGCACGGGAAATCCCGCAAAGGAATGTTCCATCACCTGATAGCGTTCATCCAAAAAACCTAGCACCCGCTGGCCGCGTTCCGGCGCAGAAACGATCGCCAAAGCGATTTCCTTGCCGGCATCAGTTGCACCCAACACAAGCACGTTGTTAGCACCATAACCCTTGCGGAGCAAACTCCGCAAGAAAAGGGCTATCAGCAAGCGGACAAGTACAACTAAAATAAATACGCCCGCACCATACGCAAGAATCCAGACAACCCGGGACCCATACATATAGTTTGAAGAGACGGATTCACCTGCAATGAGCTTGCCCACGAACTCGGACCCGAAAAGTCCGACGAAGACAAGCAAGAGGCCAATGAGTACAGCCCGGCCAATCCGGAGAATCTGGAGCGTACGGGAAAGAAGAAGCCAGGAACGATACATTCCGAGGAGCGCAAATAGCGCAATCCAGCCGAGATTTAAAAAAACTCCGGCATGGACATACTCAGAAAATTCCTTGAGCGGTGCAAATTTATCCAGGATCCAACCACTGTGAAATTGAACCCAGAAGGCCATCGCATAACACAACATCAGAGATGCAAAATCTCCAACAAGATGCAAAAGGCGTTCTAGAGTCGTTGCCCGGATCATTGACAATCCTACTTCAGAAACCGGATCATCTGGCTCTTTTCTGCTACGCTAGAAAGTGCGTCGATGGAATTCAAGGCAGAAAGGATCTTGCTTTCCTTGGTGCGTTCCGAAACAACGATGATACTCACCTTGCCCGGATCATTTACACCCTTCTGAATAATGGATTCAATGGAGATTCCATTCTCACTGAATATTCCCGTAATGGAAGCAAGGACACCACAAGCATCGCGGGTCGTGAAGCGGAGATAATACCGGGAATAAGTATCCTCAATCGGAACAAGCTTTGCCGCATTTTCCTTGTTGAACCATCCCATCGGAATCGCCTTTCGTTTGCCGGTATCCGTAGAACGGGCAAGAGAAACCAAGTCCGCAACAACCGCACTTGCAGTCGGCAAGCGTCCAGCGCCAGCGCCTGTCTGAAGTGTAGGGCCCAGATTATCACATTGGAGATAGACTGCATTCAAAACGCCATCCACATTCGCGAGGAGGTGCTCATTTGGGACAAAAGACGGATGAACGCGGGCATCGACACTACCATCAGGTCCCTTCGCATAAATGCCGAGAAGCTTGATTTTGTAACCGAGTTCCTTGGCATTCACAATATCTTCAGCGGTAATATGAGAAACCCCCGTCACATGGATCTTCTCAAAATCGACATACTTGCCACTGCAAAGACTCGCGAGAAGCGCAGTCTTATGGGCTGAATCCGTACCTTCAATATCAAAAGTCGGATTGCGCTCCGCATAGCCTTTCTCCTGGGCTTCCTTCAACGCAGCATCAAAAGAAAGTCCGCTTTCGCCCATCCGCGAAAGAATATAATTGCAAGTACCATTGATAATACAACTCAAATGTTCGACTTCATTACCGACAAAACCTTCTTGAATGCTGCGGATAATGGGAATGCCCCCACCGACGGCAGCTTCAAAAAGAATATGGCAACCATTCTTTTCTGCAAGAGGGAATAATTCGTGGCCATACTTAGCAAGCATCGCCTTATTAGCGGTAACGACATGCTTCTTGTGTTCCAACGCGGCCGTAATCCACTTGCGGGGCATATCATAACCACCCGCGAGTTCCACAAGGACGTCAATCGAAGGATCGGCAATCATCGCCATAGCATCAACGGATGTTTTATAGCCTTTGGACTTAAAAGGGGCAAGTTCTTCTTCCGTGCGGGCACAAATACAGGCTAGTTCCAGATCGAGTCCCAATTTTTCACGGTAAAGGGGAATTTTCGATTCCAAAATTTGAATAACGCCGCCGCCGACAGTTCCAGTTCCAATAAGTCCAATACGCATAATAAACTCCAATAAAAAACGATGTTTTAAAATTAGAAAAAGAGAATCTATATTTGGAACGTGAAAAGCGAATTTACGCAACAGAAGCTAGAAACCTTGCTCTCCCCGAAGGATATCGGGAATACTGTCTATCCCACAGGACTTTTTAAAGCGCGGCTCAGGGAAGAATTTCTCCGGACTAACCGGACGCAAAGGCAATTTCTCTATTTCAAAATAGTTACAAGACAATTCGACCTCATCGGTTTTGGCAAAACCGATTCCGGATTTATCCGCGCTTGGAAAATCGCAGTTCTTTCTGTGCTCACCGAAACAAAATTTACAGATGTCGTCGGTTATCTGGATGAAACAGACGGTTTGGGAGTCATCTTCCTAGACTCCGGCATGCCCGTTCTTGAAAGGCTCCGCCGCAAGATACTCCACAACATCAATAAAGCGGGGCTTATCAGCGTCCTCCGCAAAAAAACAAAGCAACCCGTATTTCAAGTTTCCATTTACACAGGCCTTCAAGAAAAGAAGGACCAGCAATTGGACTCTTCTATTGAAAAATTCAACACCCGGAACGGAGACTTTTTCACTTTATCGCGACTTTTCTATTCCGATATTTTATTTCAAGCAAACAAGATCACAACCCGCTACAAAGCCATTTTCAAACGGGCTTTCGACATTGCATCCTCTTTTTGCGGGATTGTTATTCTGTCACCGCTACTTATCACTTGTGCAATCATTGTCAAAGTAAGCGATCCCAAAGGCCCTGTCATATTCAAGCAAGTCCGCGTCGGTAAGAATGGCAGCCTTTTTACAATGTATAAATTCCGCAGTATGTACATCAATGCGGAAGAACGGAAAAAAGAATTGCAAAAATACAACGAATCCAACGGGCCTACATTTAAAATGAAAAACGACCCTCGCGTTTACCCGATGGGCCGTATTCTCCGGAAATTCAGCTTAGACGAACTACCGCAACTTTTCAATATCCTCTTTGGCAGCATGTCCGTCGTCGGCCCGCGCCCTCCGCTTCCGAAAGAAGTGGAAGAATATTACCCGTGGCACAAAATGCGACTTTCGGTTACTCCTGGGCTTACCTGTTTCTGGCAAGTCAGCGGCCGGAGCGATATAGGCTTTGAAGACCAGATGCGCCTAGACAACAAATATGTCCGCCACGGAAATTTCGGAACGGACATACAACTTGTCGCTCAAACTTTCAAAGTAGTATTCAAAGGCGACGGAGCCTATTAAGGTTCCATTCCTTTTTTTACATCAAACTAGGAATGTTCATTCCCTGGGTGAGTTCGTCCATACTTGCTTTGGAAGAATCATCCTTTTTCTTGTTAGCCGCATTGATAGCCGCCATCACCAAATCTTCCAAGGCTTCGACATCATCCTTATCCACTGCATCAGGATTGATCTTAATGGACGTGAGGATGCCTTGCCCATTGATGACGACCTTCACCATACCGCCACCCGCTTCCGCTTCAAAGCTTTGGGCTTGAAGATCGTTTTGGGCTTTCACCATCTTGGATTGCATTTTCTGCAAGTCCTTCAACATTTTTTGCATGTTCATCTGTATATTCCTTTATATGTAAGAGTAAAATCATTCCTGGCAAACGCACTCAGGATCTTGTTCTTCCGGATCTTTGCGCCTCAAAGAACGGGTTGCGATCAATTCCGCTCTAAAAATTTTTGTAAAAGCATCTAATATAGGTTCGCTATGCAGATCCGATTCCCAAGGAGAAACAGGTCCGGCATTTTTAATTTCCTCGCCGGGCTGCGGATCCAACAATTTATATGTAATGCTCACCTTCGTCTGAAGGACATCCTCCAGAATCGTTTCCAAACGTTTTTTATAATCATCGCGTTCCATCATCTGCTTGTAACCCCACGCAAGGGAAGCTCGATAGACGACCGTCAATCGAAATGGATTTTCTGCAAAATCGCCGTGTTCGAGTGTAGATCCGTTGAGGCTCGTCGCAAAGAATCCGAGATCTTCCGAAAAACTGTTGCGGACAATTTCCTGCCAAGCAGAACAGACATCGTAGCGGGTATATCGGGAATTCTGCCCATCAAAATTCGATAAACTTTCAAACTCGTCGAGAGGAGTAACCGGACCATCCCCGAACTCAGGAATGAGAGGTTCTTCTACAGCAGGAGAAGCCTTCTCCACGGATACACTCCGAAATGACTGCGAAGTAGCAAAAGAGGCGTCGAAATCGATGGCAAACGGAGACGCAGAAGATGGAGCCGGAAACGGAGAAGCCGCAGAAAGAGCCTTCGATTGCGGCAGAGGATCTGATTGTTCACAAGCAGGATCAGCTACTTTTTTTTTTGCTTCCCTGGGATTCAGGGTCATTGATGGCCGCAAGCGCCCGGCGGAGATCCGTAAGGCGGTCGAGGTAAGCCATCCTCGCAAAGGCTGTCTCGACTAAAAGCCGAGGGTTGGAACTTCTGCGGAGGTTTCCCTGCAAATCCGTAAGTATCTTGGCAATGCGGAGAAGATCGCCGTTCCCGAGTTCCACTGCAGAGGACCCGAGCTTGCTAAAAAGCCCATCCGAGATGTTCAATTCTTCAGCGGTGATTCCGCCCACTTTAATATAGAGACTGTTGCGGATGAACTTCGCAAAACCTTCCAAAAGCGGACCATACTCCACACCCGTAGAAGAAGCCTTGTCGACAACTTCAAACGTTCCCTTCAAATCGTGCTTTTCAATGGATTCCAACAAAGAAAAATAAAGATCGTTGGGCGGAATTCCCAAAACGGAACGCACCGATTCCGCATTCATCTCGTTGCCGGTAAAGGCATAAGCCTGATCGAAGAATGTCAGGGCATCGCGCATAGAACCATCGGCTTTTTCTGCGATAAGGCCTAGCGCTTCTGGGTCCGTATTGATCTTTTCCTCTCCACAAATGAACTTGAGGCGGCCTGTAATCTGCTTAGTGGAGAGACGCTTGAAATCAAAGCGCTGCACGCGGGAGAGAATCGTCTGCGGGACCTTGTTCACCTCGGTCGTCGCAAAGATGAAAATCACATGCGGAGGAGGCTCTTCGAGCGTTTTCAGCAGGGCATTAAAGGCCCCCTTGGAAAGCATATGGACTTCGTCGATCACAAATACTTTATACTTGCCTATCATCGGCGTGTATTGCGTCTGCTGCAAAAGGTCGCGGATATTATCGACACCAGTATTAGATGCAGCATCGATTTCAATAACATCCATCGGATTACCACCCGCGATGTCCTTGCAACTCGGACAATTTCCACAAGGAACAAGCGGATCGCCACCCGTGCAATTCAGAGTTCTCGCCAAAATACGCGCAGAGGTTGTCTTACCGACACCCCGGGTTCCCGTAAAGAGAAACGCATGGTGTAAGCGACCGCCAAGAATCGCGTTTTCAATCGTCTTTGCGATATGTTCCTGACCCACCAAATCCTTGAAAGAATTCGGGCGCCATTTGCGTGCCATTGCAATATAAGCCATAGTCGAAAGATACAAAAAAGCGAACCCTACCGGTTCAATTCCTGCTGAACGATCATGTCTATTTCTGCAGGATCGTTACTGTTGACGAGGCGCTTATTGATGAGGAGTACCGGCACGCCGCGGAAGCCATAACGCCGGAAGACTTCTGTGGTCTGCGCGATCTCGGAGCGGTAGCGGTCCGAATCCATGCAGCTGCGGAAGACCGTGGTGTCGATTCCTGAAATGGTTCCCGCAAGCTTTGTAAGCACATCCGTGGTGGTTTTCTTCGAAAGCTCCTGCATCTTCCGCAAATTCGACAAAGTGTGCGGTAGCCCGAGGAAAGGGCGCACTCGTTCCATGAGCTTTTCATGGATGTCCCAGTACCGTCCCTGTTCTTCCGCACAGCGCGAGGCATGCGTCGAGGAATAGGACATGGTATCGAGCACCACCACCTGCTGGGACGCGAAGCGGACTTGACCTTGATACTTTTTGAG
>JALNVO010000156.1 GCA_023231365.1 Fibrobacteraceae bacterium
AATTCAATGCCTTTTACGGAACGTCCGTCGGCAAGGTTTTCTGTAAATTCAACGCCTTTTGGGAAGTGTGCTGTTGGGGTCAGCACAAAAGAAGAATCCTGTATGCCTTGGCGGTCTTTGCAAATTTCATAGCCGCAATAGTTGTCCTGCATTTGTACAAGGGTAATTTCGCGGATGTCCTTTGTGGGGTTGCTTAGCACATAACGCGTCGCACTTACCGGAAGGCTTGAAATGCGCTCATTGTTCGGGAGCACATAACTGTATTGGTAGCGCGTAATCTGCACGCCTTTGCCACCGGTATACTTTGTGCGCGAAACAGGATATTCTGCCGCGTAATCCATTTTGAGTGCATCGTAGCCTTTTTGTCCTAAGAATTCGGAATCGTTTTCGAATGCAGCCGTCAAGGATCCTTTTGCTTCGGCCTTTTCGCCGAGGATTCCGTCAAAGAAGTCGATAAGTACGGAACGGTTGAATTCTTGAGAGGTCGTTTTCCCATTTGCAATCATCGCTTGTGTTTTGGAACTGAAATCCGTGTGCCAGCGGTTGAGAGCGTCCTTGTTTGTTTCAAAGAAGGTCTTGTCGGCAATGATTCTTTCAATTTTAGCGAGAGCCGATTTTTCGTTTGTTTCAGCAAAAAGTGGCGATCCGTCTTTAGCTTTTAAGGGATAGAATTGTAATTTACGTGCAAATTCGAAGAAGTCGCGGATTTGCAAAGTGCCCTTGTTTGTAACGATGGCTTCGCTATAGAACATATTCTGCAAACGCATTTGATCTGCTTTTTCTACGCGGACTTGCACACCGGGGATCAGGCTTGTGACGGGTGTTGTACCGGCAGGAGTCACCGTATAGGTGCTGCCGATGCCACCGACTGCGATGCCAGTTGTAGCAGGCGTCGTAGAAAGCGGTGTGTACCATGGCTGAATAAATTCTACGGCAAGGCCTTTAGTCATCAGGTCTTTGACTTTTCCTTGCATCTTGGCGGTTTCGAGATATCTATCAAATGTCATAAGTGTTTATCCTATACAGGTTTGTATTTTTCTGCAAAATGTAGCATAAAAATAAAGTCTCCGTAGTTGAAAAAGCTATCTTTGGCGCATGTTTAGTTTTGGTGTTTTTGCCTCTGGTGGAGGCAGTAATTTTAGAGCACTTCTCGCTCATGCAGAAGATGGTTCATTAGGTGGTGAGTGTAAGTTCCTCATTACGAATAATGCCTTATGTGGTGCGGCAAATACGGCAAAAAAACACGGAATTCCCGTATATTACATTTCTTCGGTAACGCATCCTAATTCTAAAGAATATGAACAGGCTTTGTTGGATGTGCTCAAGGAACATCCTGTGACATTGATTGCGCTTGCAGGCTATATGAAGCATATTCCGAATTCTTTCTTGCGCGCAATGCCCAATCGGGTTTTAAATGTCCATCCAGCACTTCTCCCCAAGTTTGGGGGGGCTGGTTATTATGGCATTTACGTACACCGGGCCGTGATTGCTGCCAAGGAAAAGGAGACCGGCCCTACAATCCATTTGGTGAACGAAGTCTATGATACGGGACGGATTCTTGCCCAAAAGAAAATTCGTGTTCTTGAAAATGATACGCCCGAAGAGCTTGCTGCTCGTGTTCTTGTCGAAGAACATAATTTATTTTGGAAAACACTTCGAAATTACGCACAAAGTATTTTAAAATGAAATTTCGAACTCCCGATTACCTCATAAATGTCAAGAGCCCCATTGAAGGTGAACTTGCATTGAGAGCTCATTTTCAAAGCCGGGTGATTGTCGGAGTGGATGAAGTGGGGCGAGGTCCTTTGGCGGGGCCTGTGGTTGCTTGTGCCGCGGTCCTCAAGAATCCTGTAGAAACTAAAGGCCTCAATGATTCTAAAAAGTTGTCCCGCAAGAAGCGCGAAGAAATGTTTGAAAGCGTCAAAGAGAATTGCCTGTGCTATGCCATTGCTAGTGCAAGTGCCCGTGAAATTGATGAAATGAACATTCTTTCGGCGGATTTTCTTGCGATGCGCCGAGCTCTTTCCGCTTTAGGTTTTCGAGGACTTGCCCAAACGCCTTCGGAACTTCCTATACAAATTAAAGGGGTGCTTCCTGTAGATTCGGAAATAGTTATCGCTGTCGATGGCAATCTAAAAATTACAGGAGTCCCGTTTGAAAATCAAGTTGCAGTCATCAAGGGCGACGGTTGTGTAGCGAGCATTTCTGCCGCATCCATCTTGGCAAAAGTAACTCGTGACCGCTATATGGAAGCTCTTGCTGTCAAGTATCCGGGTTATGCTTTTGAAGTGAATGCGGGCTATGGCACCAAAGCGCATTTGGATGGCCTTCGCGAATTGGGTCCCACTCCAGAACACCGCAGAAGTTTTCACCCCAAATCACTCCAGACAGAATTGTTGTAACCGTTAAAGGATAATTCTTCCCACGCCGACAATTGCTGCTGTTCGGGCTCGGAGGCGTGTTTTGCCTAGGTTTAAAAGTGTCACTTTGCCATTCTTGTAATTTTTAATTGTTTCAATTTCTTTGTGTGAAAAGCCTCCCTCAGGGCCAACGAGCAGGGTCGTTTTCCGTTCAATTTTCTCAATAGACGATTTTCCGTCCATATCGCACAAAATAATATCTCCGGTATAGTTTTTGAACCATTCTTCAAAGGAAATAGGCCCGCAGATTTCGGTGAGCCAAGCTTTGAGTGATTGCTTTAAGCTTACGAGGCTTTTCCGCTCGCAACGGCGGATTACTTTTTTGAGATCGGAATCCTTAGGTTCTTCGGAATGCTCTGTACGGATGAGTGTAATGCTTGCAACTTCCATTTCGCTCACATGGAGTGAAACTTCTTCATTGGCGTCATCTTTTAAGCAGGCAAGTCCCAGATGGAGAAGTGGACGGCTATTTTCAGAATCTTCTATGTTTTGAATGGAAATCCGGCAACATTTAGGGTTAGCATTTTCAATGATTCCATTCGCAAAGTGTCCTTTTCCGTCAGTGAGCCGTAAAATATCGCCCGTTTTGGCCCGGCAGACTCGCACGGCGTGTGTGCTTTCTTCTTCGGAAAGATCTATGAAGCCCGGAATAAGTACTGGAACGTAAAAATGGCTGTCTGGCGATTTCATAGTTGAAAATTTAATAAAAGAGCTTCTTTAGAATTTCTCTTATGATTGGAAGCGGGGTTCTCTCCGAAAAATATCAGGTTTCATAGAGCCGGACTCTAGTCCGGCCCCGCAGGGGTGAGGATGGAACAACGTGACACCGCAACAACGAGAAACCGGTTCCCTTCGGGGAACGTCAGGATTCGAAGAGCCGGACTCTAGTCCGGCCCCGCAGGGGTGAGGATGGAACAACGTGACACCGCAACAAATTGGCTGTGGCATATCGCAATAGTGAAATTCGTTTTGTGCTAGACCTTAGCAGAGACAAAATGAACTTTATCTCTGCCTCAGGTGCAATGGAATATTGTTATAGATATCAGGATGCCGCCTATACCGACAGTATGGGTACTTTCTGTTATTAGGCACTTCAGGCCGATTTCAAGCAAGCTTGAGACAAAGCCCTATTTTTGACAAGAGGGTAACCTTGCTATTAGGGCTGTATTTCGATAGTATTCGAACTTGTGCCTGCTGCACTTACTGCGGATGCTATTCACTTTAACAAAGTAATCGTTCTCGCTGTTCATAAAACCTAAATTCCCGAGTCGCCTAACGAACATCCCACTTGTTAGCGACTTTCTCTTCAGTGTATTTCTTGGTATAGCATGGATTCTTCGTTTTTTCTGTGGAGATAATCGGCATGAACATCTTTCTGTTATCGTCATGTGTCCCCTAATACATAACGATGAATTTTACGATAGAAAAGTCTAGAAGTTGTTGGCATTCTTGGGCTTGAAGCAAATTAAGATAGTTATGTATTTTGGGGATGCAGGATAAAAACGTTAAGAATTCTCGAGTCCCAATTTTTGGAAATGAATTTATTTTAATTTTTGTAAGTTAAGTAAAATACAGAGGTTTCTTTTGAGCAAGATTCGCGCACTTGTTTTTGACTTAGATGGAACGCTTTATCTTTCCGGCAAACCCTATCCCAAGGCTGTAGAAACGGTTACGGAAGTTTCGAAACATGTCCCTGTCTACTATCTTTCGAACAATACGAGTAAGTCGCTCGTGTTCTACACGAATCGGCTTTTGCGTATGGGACTTCCTCTCCAAGAGAAAGATCGCATTCTCTCGGCGATGACCTTTGCTCTTGCTTCTATCCGTGAACGCTGTCTTAAGAACGTTTTTCTCTTTGCGAATCCGGAAGTCGTCGAATGGTTCGCCGCTGAAGATTCGATGCTCAATTTGCGTCCCTCCAAAGAAGAAACGGAACTGGTTCTCGTCGCATATCATTCTTCTTTTGACTACAGGGAACTCTGCGAAGTGGCATGGCGTTTGGAACGCGGTGCGGATTTTTGGGTGACTCACGCGGATTTTGTTTGTCCGGATGAGAATGGCCCTGTACCCGATATCGGAAGCTTTATGGCTCTCTTTAAGATGGCGACTGGTCGCGAACCTTCCCGTATTTTTGGAAAGCCGAATCCTGAGATGCTTTCTCCGATATTCAAACATTACAAGCCTGAAGAAGTGCTGTTTGTGGGTGACCGCCTTTATACGGATTTTGAACTCGCTTGTCGTGCTGGTTGCCATTTTGCGTTAGTGCTTTGCGGGGAAACGAAAATGGCGGATGTTAAAAATTTGGCCCGCAAACCGGATATTATCGCAGAGCAAGTGAGCGATATCGATTTTCAGTCGTTAATTGAAACGGATTAGGCTAAGAGCTTATCCGTAAATACCAATTCGTCCTGTACCGGCAGCGAACAGCCGTGCGACATTATGGGCTCACTCATCGTAGTTCGCTTCATTAAGCCTCGTTTGCCTTCATGGCCGAGCCGCTTTTCGCTTGGTCTCGGATGCGAAGCCTTTTTACGGATAAGCTCTAATTGAAATCGTCTTTGGAACGGCCTGTGCAAAAATTTGCTATTGCATATCAAAGGTGACGGCCAGAATGGAGCCTTTGCTAATTGATGTAGGGAAGCTAGAGCGCTTCCTCTATTTATTCTGCGGGCCATATTGAACTTTGATTAATTTTCGGATATGAAAATACTAGATTTGTCTTGTATGCTTTTTCCGTATAAAGTAAAAATACGATGATGTTAAAAAATAAGCGTCACCTCTAAAATTCACAGATGGCACTATTGCTACAGTTCGTAAAGCGAAGAAAGATAGCGCTCTCCAGAATCGGGAAATACGGCTACAATATTCTTGCCTTTGAATTCCTTCCGCTTGGCGAGTTCCGCCGCAGCGACAAGCGCCGCTCCGCTGGAAATTCCTGCGAGAATACCTTCGACTTTTGGAAGCTTGCGGGCCATTGCAATGGCATCGTCGCTTTTTACGGCGATCACTTCATCGATCAGCGCCATATCGAGATTTTTCGGGATGAAGTTCGCACCGATGCCTTGGATTTTGTGAAGGCCGGGTTTGAGAGGCTTCCCTTCACGGTATTCTGTAATAAGGGGCGATTCAGCGGGTTCTACAGCAACGGCCCATACGTTATGTTTCTTTTGATTCTTGATGTAGCGAGTTATGCCTGTAAATGTTCCACCAGTGCCTACGGATACTACAACCGCATCTACCTTGCCGTTCAATGCTTCCCAAATTTCGGGACCGGTTGTTTTTTCGTGTGCTGCGGGGTTTGCTGGGTTCTCGAATTGCTGCGGCATAAAGGAGTGCCCTGGATTTTCTTTCAAAATCTGTTCTGCACGATCAATGGATCCCTTCATTCCAAGTACATGAGAAGTGAGCTCCAACTTTGCACCATAAGCGGAAGCGAGCTTGCGGCGTTCGATGCTCATCGAGTCGGGCATTACGAGAATCAATTTGTATCCGCGGACGGCAGCGACGAAGGCTAATCCAAGTCCTGTATTTCCGCTGGTTGGTTCGACTATAATGTCGCCTGGGTGTAAACGTCCGCGTTTCTCCGCGTCATCCACCATAGCGACGGCCACGCGATCCTTGCTAGAAAAGCCCGGGTTGCGCGCTTCAATTTTTGCGTAGACGTTGGCAAGGGCCTCGGGAATAATTTTTGTGATTTGTACGAGCGGAGTATTGCCTGTGGAGGCGACATTGTTTTCAAAAACGGACATATAAAGACCTCTAATATTTTACGAAAGATATATAATTTAAAATTTTTTGTATGCGATCTATAAAGGAATTGATGCAACGCTCTTTGCTTTTTGGGAATCCGAACGGGAAAGAGGTTTGAAATGATTCGTCTTATTGGCATCTCTAAAAACTCAATTTTTATGGCGAGAAGCCGGTTCCCTTTTTAGGGAACGTCAGGATTCGAAGAGCCGGACTCTAGGCCGGCCCCGCAGGGGTAAGGATGGAACAACGTGACACCGCAACAACGAGAAGCCGGTTCCCTTCGGGGAACGTCAGGGTTCGAAGAGCCGGACTCTAGTCCGGCCCCGAAGGGGTGA
>JALNVO010000157.1 GCA_023231365.1 Fibrobacteraceae bacterium
GCACCGCTGATGGGTTTCGGGATGAGTTTGTTTTTCCTCCTGGTTTATAATGCGGGTATCGGCGGTATCGGGTCTATGGAGGCATTTGGTTCCGGGGGGTATTTGTCGTTTGTGTTTCCGATTGCGATGGTCTCTCTCGCGATGGGTTCTTCGGCGGGCGCGGGGCAAACGCTGAATGCGGATATGCAGTCCGGCTATTTCCGCCGTTTGTACCGGAGTCCTCTGCCGCGTTGGGTTTTGGTGGTGGCTCCCATGCTTGCGGATACGCTTTCGTCTCTGCTTTTTACGGCAATTCTCCTCGGCATTGGTGCTTTGTGCGGTGTGACTTTTCAGTTCGGCGTGTGGTCGTTTTTTGGGATTCTTCTTCTGTCCTTTCTGTGGTCGATTACTTTGTGCGGTTTTTCTGCCGGGGTGATGCTTCGCACCGGACAATCTCAGAGTACATCGATTGTGACGAATGCTGTGTTTCCGCTTTTGTTTCTGAGTACGACATTTCTTCCGCGGGAGATGATTACTGCCCGGTGGCTTTTGAATGTGTCGTGGGGAAATCCGGTGACTTATCTTCTGGAAGGCTCGCGGTATCTTCTGGCGGGGACTTCTTCGGCGCGGTTCTTTTATATTGCGCTCGTGCTATTCGCTGCGAGTGCCGCAGTATCCATTGCTTTCGCCCTGGGGAGTTCCCGAAAAATGAGGATGTAACCCATTTCAGGGAATGAGTTTTCGGTGTGTGCAAGGAACGGAATGTAATCCCCTGTGACGTCTGGAAGGAAATATTTCGATCACCGAACGTCTTGTATTTTGATCCTGTATATGCCTTTGGGAAGATTCAGCGGGTAGGCTCCATCGCCATTGACATAGATACTTCTGACTTTTTGTCCGGCAGTGTTATAAATGGCGATCCACCCCTGAATGCCTTGGGTGAAAAGAATGTTCTGGTCGATTCGGGTCAACGCGGATTTTTCTTTTGCGGCGAATAGAGATGTCGGCAATTCCTTGATGGTAAAGAGAGCTCCGGTAAATTGAATGCTGTAATTGGTGCCTGCGCTGAGCGTTCCTAAAGTGATGGAATAAGCAGCAGGGGATTCGCCTTCGGCACGTTCCAAGGCTCCGCTCCAGGAGTCATTGCCCACAAGAGGATCTGCATTATAAGGAAGAACGGGATCCTCTTTACCCGCTGTTTTTGAGGTGTCGCGGGCAGTGACGGTGATCGTTTTCAATTAGCGGTATGGACGGGTGAATATGGGCTCAAGAACCGTGTAGTTTCAAAATAGGAGAATTCATACCTAGTTCTGATAATGGAAATATCCACAAATTGTCATGAAATTCTATCGAATGACGGAAAATCGGTACGGATTCATTCGGCGATACTTCGTAGGCAGAAGGAACAATACGCTGGACCTTGAAAAAATGAATATTAAATGTATTTTTACGGCTTTCTTTGAGAGGACCGGATGAATTTTAAAAAGGACGCCCTTTTCTTCTGTCTGTTTGCCACAATGGGCCTTCTTTCTTGTGGTGATTCAGGGACATCTGCCGCTTCCGATGAAAGTTCGTCAAGTCGTTTCATCGAATCCAGTAGTAGTGCCGTTTCTTCATCCTCAAGCGATCCGCTTTCGAGTAGCGCAAAGGTTTCCTCTTCAAGTTCCGATATTCCCGGCAGCAGCGCGATATCCTCGTCCAGCATCGCTTCAAGTTCGAGCATCGTGTACTCCTCCAGCGCCGTTTCAAGCTCGAGCAATGGTCTCACCATTGTACAGGACTCGAGCGGATGGTGTGCCGTTTATGGCAACTGCGGCGTTTTCGTCGATGAACGGGATAATGCAACCTATAAATGGACGAAGATCGGAGATCAGGTCTGGATGGCTGAGAATCTCGCCTATCTGCCGAGTGTCAATGCCATGAACGATTATTCTACGACGGTTGCAAAGTTCTATGTGTACTATTATGACGGAACGGATGTTTCCTCTGCCAAGACAAGTTCGTTTTTCTCAAATTATGGCGTACTCTACAATTGGGCGGCCGTCATGAATGGTTCTGCATCCAGTGCCGCCTTGTCCGGCGAAGTACAGGGAATCTGCCCTTCGGGTTGGCATGTGCCCGACAATGCGGATTGGCAGACCCTTATGGACGAGGTCGGGGGAATCGATGTGGCAGGAACTGCCCTGAAGGCTAACAGCAGTTTATGGATCACGAATAGAGGAAAAGATACTTATGGTTTTTACGCTTTGCCTGGTGGTTATTACAACAATAACGAATCTGATTTCTTCGAAGTTCTCGGACTTGGTTACTGGTGGTCGGCTACAGAGTCCAGCGATACGGAAGCCTACCGTCGCGTTCTCTACGACAATCAGTCCAAAATGACTACGGGCAGTGCGAGCAAGGCGTTCGGTTTTTCGCTTAGATGCGTTGGGAATGAATAGGATCAAATTCAGACGTCAAAACGCTGGACCGTTGTTCACGCCATTCTCCCGGAATGGGATTTTTGGGACTGAGAGCGGTTCTATGGATGCGGACCAATTTTTAGAGTTTCTCTAATTGTCTAGCCGAGCAGTTCTTCTTTGCTAATCACTTTGATATGCGAAGCCTTCAAAGTTTCGATCGCTTTGTCGATGTCTTGGAAGCGGAGAATCATGATGTTGTTTCCATCCGCGTTTGTAGAAGGATAGGCATACATATAGTCGATTTGAAGGTTCCCGACGGCTGTACTCAGCAAGTCGGCGAGGCCGCCGATCTTTGCGCCCACTGGACAGGCGATAACGTCAGAGATTGTTGCGCTGAGGCCCGCTTTGGCGAGAACGCCGACTGCTTTTTCTGCATCGCTTACGATGAGGCGAATGAGGCCGAATTCACCGCTGTCTGCAAGTGTTAATGACAAGAGGTTAACGCCCGCGTCTGCCAAGGAGCGACAAACAACATGCAAACGACCGGGGTGATTGGAAACAAATACGGATACTTGCGGAATTTTCATTTTAACCTCCTTAAGCCTTATTGCGGTTGTCAATAACGCGTTTCGCTTTGCCTTCGCTCCGCGGGAGGGTTCCCGGTTCGCAGAGGGTGATCGTGACAGAGATGCCGATGAGCTGTTCAACGGAATGCTTGAGGCGCTTCTCTACATCTTCCATTGCTCCGATTTTATCGCTTACCATATCCGGAGAAATTTCCACCTTGACTTCGATGGAATCCATTGTGCCCTTATGCTCCAATACGATTTGATAATGGGGGAGCGATTTTTCTGCGCGGAGGAGAGCGGTTTCGATTTGTGAAGGGAATACGTTTACGCCGCGGATGATGAACATATCGTCCGTACGCCGCCCGATGCGCCGGATGCGCCGGATGGTGCGGCCGCATTTGCATTTTGTGGCTTCAATTGTGGTGAGGTCGCGGGTGCGGTAGCGGATAATCGGCATTGCGTGCTTGGAAAGCGTGGTGATGACGAGCTCGCCTTCCTCTCCGTCTGGAAGGGGCTCGAGTGTTTCGGGATCGACGATTTCGGGGTAAAAGTGATCTTCAAAGATGTGGATCCCGTCTTGGCATTCGCATTCGGCGCCAACGCCAGGTCCGATGATTTCAGAAAGTCCGTAGATATCGTAAGCTTTAATGCCCGTCGTTTCTTCAATGTATTTGCGCATTCCGTCGCTCCAGGGTTCTGCACCGAAGAGCCCGCGTTTTACATTGAATTTTTTAAGGTCGATTCCCATTTTCTGGGCGATGTCGATGATACGTACAAAATAACTTGGAGTGCCGCAGATGGCAGTCACGCCGAAGTCCTTCATTACCATAATCTGGCGCTCTGTATTGCCGCCGCTGATAGGGATGACTGTAGCGCCGAGGGCCTCAAGGCCGCCGTGAGCGCCTAGTCCACCAGTGAAAAGCCCGTAGCCGTAAAAGTTCTGGACGATATCCGTGGAGCGGAATCCCGTGGCGAGAAGGGCTCGCTTGACGACTTCACCCCATACGTCCATATCTTCTTTCGTGTAGCCCACAACAATTGGTTTGCCCGTGGTCCCACTGGACGCGTGAAGACGCACGACATCTTGCATATCGACGGCAAAAAGGCCGTATGGATATGTGTCGCGTAAGTCTTTTTTCATCGAAAAAGGGAGCTTTTGAATGTCGGAAAGCTTTTGAATATCGGAAGGCTTTAAGTGGCGTTCGTCCATCCTGGAGCGGAAAAGAGGAACTTTATCGTATGCGAGAGAAACTGTTGCTTGCAGGCGTTTTAATTGTACTTCTTGTAATTTTTCGCTAGGAACGAAATCCAGCGCCATTTCCGGTAAAAAGGAGGCTTCTTTGTCGTTCCAAGAAAGATGTTTCATAAAACCTCATAAAATGAAAAAAACAGCCTTTTACGGCTTAGAAAGCAAAGTTTAATTTAATCTATTCAGATGGAAAAGTTTTCCATTTTTAATAAAATTTTCAATAACAGAAAAAAAGGAAGGCTACAAACTGTTTGCCTTCCTTTTTTGTGAGGAGTGATGATGAAATTATTTGATGTTTACCGTCTGGAATTTTTCGCCGAAGGAACCCTTGATGTGGATGATGTAGTGGCCTTGGGCGAGGCTGTTCAATGAATAGGAGTGTTCTCCGGCATTGGCGTAGCCTTCAAAGAGTTTTGCTTTCAGATTTCCTAGCATGCTGAATACGAGGACTTGGATGTTTGTGGATGATGGAACGTTCAATGAGAGCATTTTGTGCGAAATGTGGACGGATAGCGCGTTGATGGCAAGGTTATCGATTGCCGTAATTCCGCTTTCGCAGTCTACAGGAACCCACCAATAAGTGTCTGTAGCGGTTTCGTTGATGTATTGGATATCGCCGCGTTCTGCGACTTGCGTGTAGCAGACTCCGGCTTCCATATCGTTAAGACCTGAATTGTAGCAGTGGTTGGCGTAGTCGCCGACTCCGTTGACAAATGCGATGCAAGCTCCTGTCGATGTCGATGAAGAGCTGGAAGAAGCAAAGGAACTGGAGCTTTCCGAAGAACTGGAAGTGATGGAACTTGAACTCATAGACGAGCTGGATTCGCTGGAAGAACTGTATGCAATCGAACTGGAGCTTACAGAAGAGCTCGAAATGCTGATTGAACTGGAGGACTTCGCGCTGGAGCTGGAGCTTATGGAAGAACTGGAAGCAATGGAACTGGAGGACTTTACACTGGAACTGGATGCGGCAGAGGAACTCGATTTAGCGGAACTGGAAGAAATTGCCGTACCGCTGCAAGCCGTGTAGGAGGTCGGGTTGGTGGAAAATACGTTGTTCTTTACCCACGAACCGCTTGTGGAATAGTTCCAGGCTCCTGCGGTTGTAAAGATGGATGCGCCTTCGGGTTTGTTGGAAACGGACCAGTTGGCGGAAGAAAGTTTGTAGGTGTTCATCCAGCTTTGCCAATCTGAATTGGAACCGGCGACGCTGCCGTCTCCGTCAGAGTTTACAGTGCCCCATTCGGAAACGAATACGGATAGCCCGCTGTTTATAGCGGTAACGGCGCGTGCGCCTTCTGTTCCCGTAGAGTGCGATCCCGCATAATAATGGAATGTGTAAGCGACGTTGTTGTCCGAAAGGGGGCTGTTTGCCGCAACGTTCGGATACTGGTCATAATAAGGGGTACCGACAAGGATCAAGTTGTCGGAATACTGACGGATGGTGGAAATGACGGCTGTTGCATACGTTTTGAGCGTAGGCCAATAGCTTGCAGCATTGGCATCTCCCCAAGATCCTTTGGGTTCATTGTAGATTTCAAAAATGACGTTGTTGTAGCCGCCCCATTTTTGGGCCATTGTGGCAAAGAATGTTTGGGCATTGGATGTGTTACTTTCCGCAGTATGGGAATGGTAGTCGATGATGACGTAGATATCGTTGTCGATCGCTGTTTGCACAACGGCGTCCATCAAGGCTTGGTATTTTGTCTGGTCTGTAAAGTAATTGCCGTCGCCCCAGTCTTCGTCTACGCCCATCGGCGCGCGGACGAGTTCGACGTTCATATTGCTTACGAGGCCGGTGACGATTTGGCTTGTCCAGAACGGAGAGCCCACGTCGGAAGCGATGCTCCAGAAAAGGCTCATTCCCTTTACTTGCACTTCATGGCCTGAAGTGGAATAGGCGCTGCAACTGCCGTAAATGCGCCCTTGGCCGGAAGAGTTCTTGCCTGCTTGGAGTTGTCCGTAGGCGCTTACAGGACCAATCCGGCTTGCGGCAAAGGTGAACGAAGCTGCGCAGAGGAGCGCGGAACAGAATAGAGGAATGAACATATGCTTTTTCATATCACCAAAGATAAGCGTTCTTTTGGTAAATGAGTGTAAAATGCAAAACACAAAATTCAGTCTTCGTTTACAAGGGTAAACGCATAAGAACCGAGTGTGCGGAAAATCACCTTTTCATACTTTTTTTTCTAGCAATTTTGCTATTATCCAGAGGATAAAACAACAGAAAATGGGGGCGAGAAGATTGAATGGTAAATGCCCCTGTATTGGATTAGGTGTGGC
>JALNVO010000158.1 GCA_023231365.1 Fibrobacteraceae bacterium
TCGGTTGTGCGACACTCACCTTGCATGGTTTTGACGCTTCGCGTCATCGCCTGCATTTCGGTCATACTCAAGCAAGCTTGTCTTTGCTGCGCTCGATTTGCATGCGGTTCACTTAACCAAAGCTATTTTTAGAGGTGACCTAAATTGAAAATAGGCGGAATTTTCACGATAAAAACCGACCAAATAATAACGGGCAATGAATTTCTTGAAATTTTAATGGAATAAGCAGCAATGATGAAATTCTCATCGGCATCTGTTCCAACTAGTCTAAAAGAATTTCTAAAATGAGGTTCGGATAGAGTTCTTTGAGGGCTAGCCGGATCTGTTCTTTGGATTCCCGGAAGCGTGAAATGTCCATTTGGCTGTCGTCTACGGGTGTAATGGTTGCGTCGACTTCGTGGCTGGAACCGATGTGGAAAATGTGTAATTTCTTGAGCGTGAAACTCGGATCGAGATGGCGCAAAATGATAGTTTCCGTCTGTTTGCGGAGTTGCGGATTACGCGTGGTGCGGCCGATGAGTGAAAAGAAGGAATGGGTGACCACGTGGAGTGGCGACGGTAAGAGAAATGCGGAAATTGCGATGACGATAATGGAATCGCCAATGTAGTTCAAGAAGCTGAGCGGGGACTCGGCGGGGATAACAGCCATCAGAATGAGGGCAAGTCCCGTACCGATAGTGACAAGCGTATCCATATAGGCGGCGACTGTTTCGGATTTGAGAATCGGACTTTCTCCGTTGGTATTTTTGAGCTGCCGCCGATAGTAGAGCCATACGAACGTACAGGCGAAAACCATTCCTATTGTATAAATTAAAAGGGGAATGAGCTTGAGCGGCATTGGGGCTGCTCCTGAATTTCTTGCAAAATTGATAATGTTTTGAGCGCCTTGGAAAATAGCATAGACGGTGATCGTAATCAGCAGAATCCCTTGGAGGAGCGCATACACGTTTTCAATACTATAGATGCCGAACGGATATTCCTCGCTAGTCACGTCGCGGTCTCGCGTAATGTAGAGGGCGATGATAAAGCTTACCGCCGATATGGCGCACAGGCTGCCATCTAGGGCAAGCGCATAGGAACTTGCAAAATAGTAGCCTACCCATCCGCAAATACCCATCAGCACGTTAATCCAGATGCCCACCTTGAGCGTGTGCATCTCGATCACCTTATAGCTTGATGGATCGCGTTCTTGGTAGACAAGGCGCGTGAAGCCGTGCTTTTTTTTTGCATTTTGCAGGATCATAGTTTCCGTAATTTACCTCATTGAATGAGAAAACGCAAGAATCTTGAGATTTGCAGATAAAAAAGATTTATTTTTATTTAGGGCACCTCTAGAAACTCAATTTTTATGAATTTATCAATAACACTTCGCACTGGTTCTTCTCTCAAAGAGTCAAATACATCCAGTATTAGCCTCTTTTCGTTCCTGCCATTGCTTGGTTCTTGATAAATTCACTTAACCAAAGCAGTTTTTAGAGGTGCCCTTTACACAAAGTCGCGGAAATTGCCGGGCTCTTTTTTGGGAGGCGCTATGAAAAAAATTCTATTGTCTTTGATTACTGTAATTATGCTGGTGTTTCCGGCTTTTGCAGAAATTTCGTCTTCATCGGAAGCCGCTTCATCGTCTTCGGTTTACATCCGCAACGTTTGTGATTCGCTTAAGTGGCATAGTGAAGCGGTGAAGCTCCGCCTCGACTCCATTATCGTTTCTGATTGGGAGGGGCTTCTTACAGAAAAGGATGCTGCGACAAAATCGCAGACTGTAGTGAGAGATTATGCGGATATCAATTTCGGTTATTTGACGCCGAATTCCATTCCACTTTCCCTGAACCCGCAATGTATAGATGCCGATGATACGCTCATCAAGGCTGTATGGGAAAATAATCGATGGATAAAGGATTCGGTTCAAGTTACATCCCGCTTAGTCGATGTGAATGAAACTGCTTTGACCGGGTTTGAAAATGCGTATAATTGGGTCGCCTTTACACAAGGATCCTGGCCTTCGGATCTTTCCTTTTCCGCGTCAGAAATGCTTGTTTCTAATACATTTGATGTACATGCCGCGGTGTACCATGCCTATTCTATTTATTACGACACGACTGAGACGATAACAGCTACAGAAACAACGAAAAAAATTCAATATTATAGGTCTTCTATCATAACTTTAGATTCTGCGTCCGCGTTTGACGGCGTTGCTACAAACGTTCCCTCTGGAAAGATCGCTACGATTAAAGTTCTCCGGATCGTCCTTTCTGATACGAACAAGATTGTGAGCGATCCGATTACTCGCGTTGCAGAACGGATTTCCCTACCAGTAAAGCATTTTTCTGTTGAGGCTTTCCAGTCCGGATTTATCATCCGCGGGCCTTCTGGAGAGGTTCCCGAACTTCGCAGGATGGATGGTTCTAGGATAGATGCGACTTCCGCTGTGCGGCCGGGGCTTTATTTTGCCCGCGCGCCAGGAATTTCTTGGCAGAAAATTGTCGCCAAGTGAAAGTTCATTAGTTAAAAATACTCTAAAAAATAATTACCGGATTCGCTATGCAAAATAAGTAATCCGGTGAATTTTTTTGTGGAGGAAATCTCTTCAATTACCCTACGCTGTGCTCCAATTTCAGTGTCAGCAATTGGCGCGCTTCGGTGGCAAATTCGCCCGGGAGTTCTTTGAAGACATCTTTGCAGAAACCGCCTACTAGGGCTTGAATTGCGTCTTCCCGACGGATTCCGCGGCTTTCGAAATAGAAAAGCTGGTCTTCACTGATACGGCTAGTGGAAGCTTCATGTTCGGTTTTGGAACTCGGGTTTGCTACGGTTATGTACGGGAATGTATGTGCGGAGCTTTTAGGCCCGACGAGCATATTATCGCATTCCGTGTAGTTCCGGGCGCCAGTGGCGCTTTTGCGGATGTCAACTAGTCCGCGGTAAGCATTGGAACTTTCATCGGCGCTAATGCCTTTACTGATGATGGTGCTTTTTGTGTTTTTTCCGATGTGGATCATCTTGGTTCCGGTATCGGCTTGCATCTTCCCGTTTGTGAGGGCAACAGAATAGAATTCGCTCGATGAACCGTCGCCGAGGAGCACGCTACTCGGATATTTCCAGGTGATGGCACTACCCGTTTCGACTTGAGTCCAGCTTATCCGGCTGTCCTTACCGGCACATTTTCCGCGCTTGGTGACAAAGTTGTACACACCACCCTCTCCCGTTTCCTTGTCGCCTGCATACCAGTTCTGTACTGTGCTGTATTTAATACTTGCCCGATCAAGTGCGACGAGTTCGACAATTGCCGAATGAAGCTGGTGACTTGAAAATTCAGGTGCTGTACAGCCTTCAAGGTAGCTTACGCTTGCGTCTTCATCGGCGATGATGAGCGTGCGTTCAAATTGTCCTGCTTCCTTGTTGTTGATGCGGAAGTAGGTGGAGAGATCCATAGGACATTTGACTCCGGGCGGAATATATACAAAGCTTCCGTCGCCGAAGACGGCACTGTTGAGCGCTGCAAAATAGTTGTCGCCTGGAGGTACGACACTTCCCATATATTTTTCAATGAGTTCCGGGTATTCGCGGATAGCATCGGAAATGGAGCAGAAGAGAATTCCCATTTCCATCAATTTCTTTTTATGGCTTGTATAGATGCTTACGCTATCGAATACAGCGTCTACAGCCACGTTGGCGAGCTGTTTCTGTTCGTCGAGTGGAATTCCCAGCTTTTCAAAAGTCGCTAAAAGTTCGGGGTCGACTTCCTTGATGTCGGAGTGGGACGCTTTTGTCTTGGGCGCTGAATAGTAGACGATGTCTTGCAAATCGAGCTTCGCAAAATTCAGCTCCCCCCAATGAGGCTCTTCCATCGAGAGAAGTTTCTGGTATGCAGCAAGGCGGAATTTCAAGAGAAATTCGGGCTCCTTGCGGAGCTTAGAAGCGCGGCGGATGATGTCTTCGGAAAGGCCTTTTTCAAAGGCATCGTTTTCGATCGGTGTGACAAAGCCGTATTTATAAGTCTCGCTCATGGGAGTTCCGGATGGCCAGGGGTTTCTGGCGTGAGTGTGCTCGGGTTGGAATTGTCGGCAGTTGACGTTGAAGATAAATCTTGTGCAGAATAATTGTCGGCAAATGCATCTTCGGGAATAACGGTTAAGTTGTAGTAAACGTTTTGGCGAAGTTGGTCTTCGATGTAGAAGAGCGTAGCTCCCGAAGAGGCGGAACAACCTGCGCAAGCTCCTTGGAAACGGATCTTGACGTGTGTTTTGTCGAGAAGTCCTAAAATTTCGAGATCGCCTCCGTCCATTTGAAGCGTGCTTCTCACGTTCACGTGTAAACAGTCTGCGATTCTCTTTAGGCGTTCATCGTCTGTGAGATTGTTCCATTCATTGTCGGATTCCGAACGGCCTTCTACGGTTTGGGTGCGGTACTTGATTTTTTCCATCGCTTCGCGGGCAACAAGAGCCATTCCTTTCTTCTCAGGGTAGGAATCAGCGAGCTTTTTTATAAGTGTTGCGAGCAGGGGAAGTTCTGGGGCGGCTTCGGGCATAGCCGGGACGTCTGGTGTATCACGGAGTTCTTTTTCGAGTTCCTTGACGTCGGTATTTTCCAAATCCGAGATTGTTTTCCCTTGAAGTTTAGTACAGAGCAAGTCTGCAAGAGCTGTAAAAATTGGGCCCCCATAAGTAAAGAATCTCGTCTCTACGATCTGGTCTTTGTCCGGATCGACCGTGAGGTAAATTTTGAGGCTCGCTTCTTTGCCATCTACGAGTGCTAAACCGCGTTCATCGGCTTCTACTTGGAATATCGCTCCGCGGTATTTAGGCATGCGCGCGGCGGCTTTTATTTTTTCAGAGATCTGAGACTCGGACGTTTCATTCATAGCCTAAAATTTAGTATTCTTTGAAAGTAAAGAAAAGGAACAGGACAATGACAATGGATACTGAACCCAAGTTAGGATTGGTGCTTGAAGGTGGTGGAATGCGCGGCGTTTATACGGCTGGCGTTATGGACTATTTTTTAGAGGAAAATTTTTTTGTCGATAACGTTATTGGCGTTTCCGCTGGTGCCGTACAGGCTGTTAATCTCGTGTCTAAACAGCCTAAGCGCGGTTTTCGCGTAATTGCAGAATTTGCAAACGATAAGCGCTATATGAGTATCCGTTCCCTTTTCAAGACAGGTGATTTTTTCAACAAGAATTTTTGTTACGATACGATTCCGAATGAACTCGATCCGTTTGACTATGAAACGTTTAAAAATTCATTGACCAAGTGCTATGCCGGTTGCACAAACTTGGAAACGGGCGCTGCGGAATATATGCAGCTTTCCGATTTGAAAAAGGACATGGATATACTCCGGGCTTCGGGTTCGCTTCCTTTGATGTCGAATAGCGTAATTATCAAGGGCAAGCCTTATTTGGATGGTGGAGTGGGCGATAGCATTCCGCTCAAGGCTTCCCAGGAAATGGGCTATGCCAAAAACATCGTGGTGCTTACGCGGGCAAAGGGCTATCGGAAAAAACCAAATAAGCTCCTTCCATTGATCCGATTGAAATACCGGAAATATCCTTTGTTTGTAATTGCCTGTGAAATGCGTTTTGAACATTACAATAATACACTGGATTATATTGAAGAATCCGAAAAGAAGGGCGAAACGTTCGTAATCCGCCCCGAAGCAGATGTAGAAGTAGCTAGACTTGAGCGCGATGTGAAAAAATTGACGGCTCTTTATGAAGATGGCTATGCTCAGACGAAGAGCCTTTTTGGCGACATCAAAAAGTTTATCGGGAAAGTTTGAACGGCTCCATTTTTCTATGTTGTTTTGTACAAGAGAAATCCAGTTGACAGCGGTTCGACCCGGACTGGCAAATAACATACTTGCATTGTGAAACCGGTTTGACGGATGTGGCTTTGGTGCCCCCGGCCTGGGAATACCCCTGCGGACTCTAATGCAATACAAATTAATCACATACATTCCATTTAACATTTTATGAGGATACAGTATTAGAATATTGTATTCTAAGGACTTCTATATGAGAAAAAACGATAATACAAGTACTACTTCTCGTCAAATTCCAGGAGAACTTCAAGAAAAGACATTTCTTGATCCGCGATATAATCCGGCCTTTCACGCTTTTTTTAACAGCGAGGATGCTCTCGTCAGTTTTTTGAATGGAGTTTTGCATTTGGATGGTTGTAATCAGATTGAATCTCTTGTTTTTAAATCGGAAGACCCTTTGCAATTCCGTGTTCCCGAATGGATTTCTTATGGGTACCTCTAAAAATTCATCTTTATGACGAGAATCCGGTTCCCTCTAGGGAACGTCAGGGTTCGAAGAGCCGGACTCTAGTCCGGCCCCGCAGGGGTGAGGATGGAACAACGTGACACCGCAACAACGAGAATCCGGTTCCCTCTAGGGAACGTCAGGGTTCGAAGAGCCGGACTCTAGTCCGGCCCCGCAGGGGTGAGGATGGAACA
>JALNVO010000159.1 GCA_023231365.1 Fibrobacteraceae bacterium
ACGCCGATTACAATACCGAGCACGGAAAGGAAAGTGCGCATGCGATTGCGGAAGAGCGCCCTCAAGGCTATTTTGATCAAAGTAAGCGAGCTCACTTTTGTTCCTCCGCAGGTTCATAGTCGTCAAACGTTTCTGGAGGGGGCAATGCATCGAATACGGCTCTCGCATTTTGAACATTCGCATTCACCGTATCTCTTTTAATTTGTCCGTCACGGAGAAGTACCGTACGACTGGAGAACGCTGCGATATCCGGTTCGTGTGTTACAAATATGATCGTCTTCCCTTTAGCATTCAATTCTTGGAAAATAGTCATGATTTCGTAACTGGTGCGAGTGTCCAAATTTCCCGTTGCTTCGTCTGCAAGTATTATCACAGGATCATTGACTAACGCCCGGGCGATAGCCACACGCTGCTGTTGACCGCCCGAAAGCTGATTCGGCATATGATCCATACGATCCTCCAGCCCGACGCGTTCCAAGGCTTCTACAGCGCGTTCGCGACGTTCTTCCGGAGAAAATTTTGGGTTATAGAGCAGCGGGAGCTCCACGTTTTCAATAGCGCTCGTGCGAGAGAGAAGGTTGTAACTCTGAAATACGAAGCCGATTTTATGGCTGCGGATATTCGCCAATTTATCCGTGCGGAGTTTTTCGATATGCTCGCCATCAAGTACATACTCGCCGACTGTCGGTTTGTCCATACAGCCCAAGATATTGAGCATCGTACTCTTGCCGGAACCGCTCGTTCCCATAATCGTCAAAAATTCGCCTTTATGGACATCAAAGCTCACACCCCGAAGAGCGTGGACTGTTTCATCGCCCATTTGGAAATCGCGGCGAAGGTGGCGAATAGAAATGATAGGTTCATCCGTTTGCATAGCTAGAACTTTGATGCTCCGGTGGAACGTTTGGTTGCAAAAACTCGGCAAAAGCCGAATTTAAAGCTTTTTCACCACTAAAAGATGCCCGGGTTGTTTGTCAGGATCCAAGCGGACAAAATTGCGGGAACCTCGCCAAACATAAGATTCGTCCGTGATCAGGTCCTTTACAAAGAAAAAGGCATCCTCATCAAGCCCGAGTTTCGCCATATCTATTGCGATTGTGCCTTCCTGCACATTGTGCATATCCATATTCGCTACGCAAAGGATACGATCTTCGCCTTTTTTCTTGGAGTACACCATCAAATTGGAATTGTCCGCATAATGGAATTCCAAGTTGCCATATTCTTGCAGCGCAGGGTGGTCAAGCTTTGCCGAATTCACTCGGTACACGAAATCCTTGATGTTCACCGGAGAATTCCAGTCGTGGACCTTGTACTGATACTTTTCGCTATCTTTGAGCTCTTCCTTCACAGGAGAAGGATCGTTTTCACAAAGTTCATAGCCGTTGTACATTCCGGTGAGACTTGAAAGGGTCCCTGCAAGGAAATAGCGCTGTTTGAATGCAGACGGTCCCTGATTTGCCAAGTATTTTGGGAAAATATCCGGAGTCGTCGGGAAAAGAATGCCTCGCATATATTCTTTTGCTGGGCCGACCAAACCCTTGAAATATTCCTCGAATTCCCACTTTTCCGTACGCCAGGCGAAATAGGTATAGCTCATGTCGAAGCCTTCCTTCGCCAAGCGGTGCATCATCTTAGGACGGGTGAACGCTTCCGCTAGGAGTACGAGCTCCGGGCGTTTTTCCTTGATTTCGCGCACGAGCCATTCCCAAAACGGGAAAGGTTTTGTGTGGGGATTGTCGATGCGGAAGATCTCAATTCCCTTGTCTGCCCAGAACAGGATAATGTCGCGGATCTCTTTCCAGAGAGCCTTGTAATTCTTGTTGTAATAATCAAATGGGTAGATATCTTCGTACTTCTTGGGCGGGTTTTCCGCAAACTTGATGGATCCATCCGGCTCGTGGTAAAACCATTCCGGATGTTCCTTTGCATAAGGATGATCCGGGCTGCAATTGAGGGCGATATCAAACGCAAGGCGTAGGCCCTTGCTGCGGGCCATCTTTGCAAAATGCTCAAAGTCCTTCATCGTGCCGAGTTCCGGGTCAACCGCATAATGCCCGCCGAACTTGTTGCCTACTGCATAAGGGCAGCCGGGTTCCATCGGATTTCCCTTCTTGTCGGTCTTGGCGTGAATAGCATTGTTCGCACCCTTGCGGTTCGTAATGCCAATCGGGTGGATGGGCACCAGATACACAGTGTCAAATCCCAAATCGCGGATATAATCCAAACGATTTTCACAATCCTTGAATGTGGCGCTCTTTGTCGCGTCCGAGCCTTGACTTTTCGGCCACATTTCATACCAAGTACCCGTGCGGGAATAGACCGGATCCACGCGAAGTTCAAATGGAAGGCTTTCTGTAGGTTCGTCCTTGGGAGAAATGGTCCAAGCAATTACTTTATAATCATAATAGCCGAGACTTTTTACGATAAATTCACCTGCCCAGGAGTCATTCTCTACGAACTTCATCGGGGCCTTTTCCCAGCGCTTTTCGCCGCGGCGACGGTAGAGAATCGCAGCGTCATACTTTTCGTGACTATGACGAAATATGTCAGCCGTGACTTTTACTGTATCGCCCGGTTCGCGCTTGACGGCAAAGCGCCCGGCGTCCACGGAGGGTTGAATGTTTTCAATGACTAGATTATCGAGCTTCTGAGGAAATTCAGCCATAAAAGAACCTTTTACTTGCCGGGTTTGACAACAAAATTCACAAGTTTGCCAGGTACCGCAATTTCCTTGACAATCGTAGCATTTTCAAGATACACCTTGATGCGGTCATTTTCCTTAGCAAGCTTCACCAGATCTTCCTTGGAAGTATCCTTCGGCACGGACACTTTAGCACGGAGTTTTCCATTGACCTGGAATACCACTTCTACAGAGCTTTCCTCGGCCATCTTGGCATCGGCAGAAGGCCAATTGGCATAAGCAAGACTCGCGTCGTGACCCAAGCACGCCCACATTTCTTCAGCAAGGTGAGGAGCAAACGGCTGGAGAAGCTTGGCGAACGTTTCGCAAGCTTCGCGGTAACGCGTTTCGCTCTTGGTGAGTTCATTGTTGAAAATCATCAGCTGGCTAATTGCCGTGTTGAAGCTCAACTTTTCAATGGAATCCGTGACTTTGAGAATACTCTGGTGCATCACCTTGGAAAGAGTCTCCGGAAGAGGTCCTTCCATATAAGTAGTCGTATCTTCTTCACCAATGACGGCGCGGAATGCGCGGGAGAGGAAGCGGTACATGCCTTCAAGTCCTTGGGTCTGCCAAGGCTTCACAGCATCGAGCGGACCCATGAACATTTCGTACAAGCGAAGGGAATCCGCGCCATACTGTTTTACAACATCGTCCGGGTTCACCACATTCTTGAGCGACTTGCTCATCTTGGCGATGATCTGCTTCAACTCCTTGCCATCGCTCTTGCGGAAGAACTTACCGTTCTTTTCTTCCACTTCATCCGTAGGCACCTTGGACCCGGCTTCATCTTCATAAGCATAAGCGAGGATCATCCCTTGATTGAAAAGCTTGTGGAAAGGTTCGTCCGTAGAAACAAGCCCGAGATCATGAAGTACTTTATGCCAAAAGCGGCTATAGAGCAAATGGAGCACAGCGTGTTCTGCACCACCTACATACAGATCTACCGGCATCCAGTACTTTTCAAGATTCCCATTCAAGAATTCTTTTTCATTGAGGGAATCGATATAGCGGAGGTAATACCAGCAACTCCCCGCCCATTGCGGCATCGTGTTCGTTTCGCGGCGGCCCTTGCGGCCATTCTTATCCACGACATTCAACCAATCTGTCGCATTCGCGAGCGGCGATTCACCGCCATCGCCCGGCTTGAATTCCTTCATCTCCGGCAAGAGAAGCGGAAGTTCCTTGTCGTCAAGAGCGGTAATTTCACCATCTTCCCAATGGATAATCGGGAACGGTTCACCCCAATAGCGCTGCCGGCTGAAAAGCCAGTCGCGGAGCTTGTAATTCACCGTCGCCTTGCCGAACTTCTTCTCTTCAAGCCAAGCAACCACTTTTTTAAGTCCGTCCTTCTTGGAAAGCCCATTCAAGGAAAGCGTCGCATTTTCGCTTTTAATGTACTTGCCATCGGCGGGCCAGCAAGCCTTGCCATCGAGCACAAGAGCCTTCGTCTCCGCCGGGCACGTCGCGTCCGGTTCCATAATGCAGATCACCGGGAGGTCGAATTTTTGTGCAAAGTCGAAGTCGCGGTTATCGTGAGCGGGCACAGCCATAATAGCTCCCGTTCCGTAACCTGTTAAAACATAGTCGGCAACCCACACAGGAATACTCGTCCCCGTGAGCGGATTAATGGCATAAGAACCCGTAAATACGCCTGTCTTTTCTTTGGCGAGCTCCGTCCGGTCCATATCGCTCTTGAGCGCTGCCGCTTTTACATAAGCTTCTACAGCAGCCTTGTTCTCAGGGGTCGTAAGAGCGCTCACAAGCTTGTGCTCTGGAGCAACAACCATATAGGTCGCACCAAAAAGCGTGTCTGGACGAGTCGTATAGACGCAAAGTTTATCGGATGTCGCATTTCCCGCCTTATCGGCAATCGCGAAATCCACTTCAGCACCCTCGCTCTTTCCAATCCAGTTCCGCTGCATATCCTTAATGCCCTGCGGCCAATCGACGGAGTCAAGTCCTTTCAAAAGGCGGTCGCCATAAAGAGAAATGCGCATCAACCATTGTTTGAGGTTGCGTTTTTCCACTTCCTTGGTTCCGCACTTTTCGTGAGAACCATCCGCGAGGACTTCTTCGTTTGCGCAAACGATCTTGCAATGTTTGCACCACCATACATGAGCGTCAGCATAATAGGCAAGGCGCTTGGAATCGCGGTATTCGCGGACGGCAACTTTGCCCTTTGCTTCTACATCTTGAGGAATCGGGAGTTCCGAAATGGGACGGCCTTTCTGGAGAGTCTCATCGAACCAAGTGTTGTAAAGGCGAATGAAGATCCACTGCGTCCACTTATAATATTTGGGATCCGTAGTATTGATTTCCTTGTCCCAATCATAAGAAAGTCCTAAACGCTTTATCTGAGAGCGGAACGTATCACAATTTTTCTTTGTGGTAATGCTCGGGTGTGTGCCTGTCTGAATGGCGTACTGTTCTGCGGGAAGACCGAAAGCATCCCAGCCCATCGGGTGAAGTACGTTAAATCCATTCGCGCGCTTGTACCGGCAAATAATGTCCGTCGCGGTGTAACCTTCCGGATGCCCTACATGGAGTCCCGCGCCAGAAGGATATGGAAACATATCTAGGCAATAATATTTAGGTTTCGTTTGATCCGCGCCCGTCTTAAACGTCTTATGGGCATCCCAATAAGCTTGCCATTTTGTTTCAATTTCTTGAGTATTGTATCTAGCCATTTACAGACTCCAAATTTATGCATTTTTTACACGCTTTTTCGGGGGTAAATCTAGAAAAACAAAAAAAGCCTTTACTAATTTTAGAATATGAATAAGTACTTACTTGCATCACTTCCCATTATCTTTACTTTGGCTTTCCCGGGAACTGTTTTTGCCGAAGACGACGATGACTTTGAAAACGACGACGTCGCCACGACATACGTGGACGAAAACGGCGTGACGCACTTCCGTTCTGCGGAGCAGGTTCAAGAACTCGAATACAGCCAGGATACCCACGAAGAAGATGAACGGCGCAGAGAAGAATCCGAAGCCCGCATCACCAACTGGGCAAGCACGGTAAATTTCGGCGTAAGAGGAACCGTAGGTCTCAATTATCTAACAGGAGGCGATGCCTCGAAATGGGGTTGGAAAACCGGCTTCACTTTTGGCGTGGGCGGAGTGCTTGCTATTTCCTTAAACGAAATGTTCCAAATTGTACCTGAAGCGAGCATCAACTATCGCTATAATAAATTTAAAAATTCTGAGTCTGGCGTAGAAGAAAACGGAAATCTCTCCGCTTGGACTCTTGATGTCCCACTTCTTTTCCGCGTGAATATACTATCCAGTTTCTTTGCCGCTATCGGCCCTGAATTTGCCTTTACCTTGTCATCTTCCGACTCTTATGACTTCGGCGTCAATTCAGGCAACGATCTTATCACTCCCGCGTCTCTTGAAGTAGGGCTTGCCCTTGGCGGAGGTTATTATCTCGATAGCGATATGCTTCTTGACTTGCGCGTTTTCAAATCATTTACTGATTATGCGAAGAAGACAAAAATACACCGTAGCTATAAGGGCTTTTCCACATTGCAGATTTCTGCCGGCTTTACATACATGTTCTAAAGCGCACCCTCTAAAAATTCTTTTTTAAATTCAGAAAGCCACCAGCAGGTTGAGGCCACCGCTACTATTTGCAAAGTTCACGGACGGAACAATCATTAGCCGCACCGCGTCCGAGTCCTCGCTTTCTTTGCGCTGCTTGTAGCGTTTCAGCGACTCCCTGTACTTATCGCGCTTGATGGCGTGATTCTTGTGGACGATG
>JALNVO010000160.1 GCA_023231365.1 Fibrobacteraceae bacterium
GGGCGTGCTTGACGGGGATAGCTGTGCTTTTGAATCCGAGGGAAGCGATGAGAGAGGGAAAGGACCGGGCGCGTTCGGGCATTTTGTTGAACTCCGCGATGACTTTGCGGTGATAGATGCCGAAGTTCGCGATTGCCTTGTCTGTTTTGAGCCCGCTCAGGTAATTGTAGGCGATGTGGAAGAGCGCGGAGGAGGCGCGTTTGAACAGATTGTCAATGCGGTACAGACGCCTGGCGTATACGATGTCAAAACCTTCCAGCGCTTTTTTGTACAGCTTGGGAATTTCTTCTGGGCGGTCCTGCAGGTCGCAGTCCATCACCACGTTCCATTCTCCGGAGGCCACGCTGAGCCCGGCGGTAATCGCGTAATGCTGCCCGAAGTTGTGGCTTAAGTTTACGCCTTTCACGCGGTTGTCCTTCGCGCATTCTGCGGAGATCCTTTCCCACGAAGCGTCCGGCGAGGCATCGTTCACGAGGATGATCTCGAAATTTTCTGTGATGGGGGCGACTGCGGCTTTGATCTGCCGCACCAGTTCTTCCACGATGTTTTCCGCCCGGTATACAGGAGAGACTACGGAGATTAAAGGCTTTGACTCTTGATTCTGCATATCCACTAAATCTAATTTAAAATGAAATACGGAACATAATTTCTATAGAATGCATTGCGGATCTCTTTGTTGCATCGGATAGGAGCGTGGTCCCCAACGATAATGAATTTTGTTTTGGTGTGAGCTTTGGCTAATTGGACAATGAGATCTTCTGTTGTCTCGAGTTTTTTAGAATATAAGGATAGAGATTTTATTGGAAATTTTGTGTCTGTTGTCGTCCATGCGATGAACTTTTTGTTTTTGGGATCCTCCCCCAATAGGGAATCTATTTTGGCGGCCATAGACCTGTCGTTGAGGGAGTCTCCAAAAATAGTTTGAGTAAAACCGAGCTCTTGAATGAGTTTCTTCCGGTTGTAGAGAGAACTCGGCCCTCCGTATGCATAAATTAATTCATAGTGGGCTTGGTTGAATAGATTGAGTGCGGGAATATACTCTTCTCTTTCTGCGTAGATGGTGTTGTGAATAGGACGTTTCTTTGTACCGGCGATTTTACCCGGGTAGCTGTTAAATGCTTGGAAAATTTTCCGTTTTTGAAGAGTATCGATAGGAATACCGAAAGACTCTACAAGGATGATGACTGTATTTTTTGTAGTATCTAAAAGGGAAAGGTTGAAATCGGATGTATTCAGGAGAGTCTCCCTATCGGTTTTTTTGAAACTTCCTTCATTGGAATATTTCACCTTTTGAAAAATAGGGGATTCCAAAATGGGACTGTTGGAATTGATTGCTGCTGTGATATTGTTAATTATTAATAGTCCAAGGATAGAGAATAGGCAAATATCTGTTTTTATGGATTTGGTTTTTGACAGTAGCGGGATGGAGCAGAGCAAAAGAAAAAGACCTGTAACAAATAGAATTACAGGAGATGGAAACCAAGATTTAAAATCTAAGGATTCTTTGGATAAATTTTGAACATCAAAAACGAAAGAGATCATTGCAACGGTGGCGCAGATTCCCATTCCTAAAAATCGGAGTCTTGATTTGCTTGCATATAATTTTGTGAAAATCAAACAAAGGATGAAAATGTCAAAGTTTAAAAAGGCGCGATAAGTCGTTCCTCCGAAATATTGGATAGCGAGAAATGTCGGGATGCTAAAGAGAGCGCTGATTGCCAAGCAAAGCCCGAGGCTTTTAAGATTTTGCATAAGCTTAAAATAGCTATAATTAAACTTATGGTCAAAAAATTTTCGGAACTATTAAAGTGCTCCTCAAAAAATTCATTTTCTATGAAATCGGTTACAGCACTTCGCAATAGTTCGTCACTCAAAGTGGTGAATAACACCATTATTCACCACTTCTCCTTCCTGCTCCCATTCATTTTACGAATGCATTTCGTAGGGATCACTCTCACTAAATCGCTAAAGCGCAAGTGTTCGTGTTTCTTGCTCGGCTTCACTCGATTTTATGACCGTAAAGCAATTTTTAGAGGCGCACTAAACTCCAACGCTTTATGCGCATTTTTGTGCACGCTCGCGTACGCTGCTTTTACGTTGATTTTTACAGAGTTGAAGTATGAAGAATCCGATGACTTTTATTTGGCTTCAATGCTTTCTGGTGCTTATGGAGATGCTCCGAATGCCTGTACCATGTTCGTGAATACTTTGTTTGGCTTTTTTTTGAAACCTTTATATCTGTTGTTCCCAGAATGGAATTGGTTTTTATTCACTCAACTGTTTTTTGCCTTTTTTGTTTTTGCCCTTATCACATATATCCTTTTTCAGCGTTTGGGTAGAAGTTTTGGCTTGTTTTTGGCGGTTCTGGTATTTGCTCTATTTGGCGATGATATTTTTGTTGTATGTCAGTGGACGAAAAGTGCCGAATTCTTGTCTATGTCCGGGGCGTTATTCTTGATCTATTCAAAGGATTCGCAAAGATATATTCTTTGGACTGTAATTGCTTTTGTTTATATGCTTTTGGGTTCGTGGGTGCGCTATGAAGGCTTTTTAGAAATGCTTCCGTTTATGTTGTTGTTATATGCGGTGGATTTTTTTGGAGACTTGAAATACAAAAATATCCGGCAATATATTTTTGGAGAAAAGCGATTTGTTCTTTCTGTTTTTGTCTTTATTTTAATTCTGCTTTTAAGCTTGCAAGTAAACAAGAACTCGTTGTCTAATGAGGGTATGCAATTGTATCGGCACTATAATGGCTTGCGGGCGAGCGTTATGGATTATTCGAGAAGTGATATGGTTGGCTTCAAGGAAGATATAGAAGAGGCCGGCTTGAACATGGATGATTATAAGCTTTTCAAGAACTGGGTGTTTTATGATCCAGACGTTTTTTCCAAAAAAAATGTTCAAACTTTTTACGAAGCGGCAAGGGATAACTCTTATGGGAAAATGCGGAGAATTGAATTTATATTAAATTCTCATCGCCCTGTTTTGATTATGGGATATCCCATCTTTTGGGCTTTCTGTGCTTTCTTTTTATGCGTGTTTTTTACAAATCGGAAAAAGATTTCACTCGCTTTTCTCGCTTTACTGGTAGTTGTTAGTTTATATGTTTACCTATTGTATGTGGGGCGATTGCCATATCGCGTTGAGTTTGGACTTTGGTTTGGAGGGAGCGTTGCATTAATATGGCTGATTCGGGCGCCGCAAAAAAGTTGGAAGCCCTCGTTTAATGTAGTTCTTCTTTTGTTGTTGGGCTTTTGGAAATATCCGCTGTATGCTTCGGATAGGGTTGCTGAAAATTCTTTTTGTACAGAGAAGGATAGGGAAAAAATCAGCTCCGATCTTTTTTATGCAACATCTTATACTCCGGCCCGTTATCTAAAGCGCCCTTATGCTCATCACTGCTTTGATAATTTGAAACGGGAATTGGCGTCTCATCCTGAAAATTTATATATGCTTTCTCACTTGGATATGATCCGCCCGCAATATTGCTGGTTTGGTGCATATAAGGCGGTTCCCGTTGGATATTTTAAAAATCAAATATTCCTTGGATTTTGGACTATCTATTGGCCTGATCAGGTACAGAGCCTTAAAGAACGCGGTATAGAAAACCCGATAAAAGAATTGGTGAACGACAATGTTTATGTAGTGGGGAAAACGGTCGTAGAAGATGAAAGCCTCCGCAAATATCTTGTCCGGCATTATTACGATAGCGTCCGTGTGGATCTTGTGAAGACGATAGATGGCGTGGATATATACAAGTTTAGAGCGGTGAAATGATTCGTTACTTGAAATTATTTCCTCAATATTTTTTTGCGGTTGTCCTCTTTTTAGTGTTGCATCCGTATCGCGGAATTGACGCTGACGGGCGCCTTTATTTGCTGCAGGTTGTGAATCGATTGCATCCTGAACGGTTATCTTCTGACATCGCTTTTATGTTTGGCAATCAAGATGATTTTAGCCTATTTTCTTTTATTTACGGCTTCTTCTTAAATGTTTTAGGGGTAGAAAGTGGAACTAAAATTTTATTCTTTGTCATCTCTATTTTTTGGGCTTTTTCTTTGTTCTTCTTGTTGCGTAAATTTTCAGAACTGCTTTCTATGAAACAGCTTGCCCTAGTGTTTTTTTTATTGTTCCTTTTTACGGATCACTATTATAATTTTGGAAATTTGGGTTATTCTTTGTTTGAAAAAATTACAGTAGCAAGGCCTTTAAGCCAAGCTTTTTCATTGCTCGGCTTTGGACTTATTCTTGCGGGATATAAAAAATATTCTTTTATCGCTTTTTTGTTGAGCGCGATGGTTCATCCACTAATGGGAGGGTGGGGAATTGCAATTTGGTTATTTTGTTATTATGTAAAATCGGCCCGTATTATTTTCCCGTTAGTCCTTTTAAGTCCTCTTTGTGCTTTTATTGGAATGGGAAGGTTTGGAATGTACGATGCGGAATGGGCGAATTGCATGATATTCAATGGGACGTTTAATATTTTTACTAATAGGGATATTACTCGTCTTTTGACTGAATTTGCTATGCTTTATTTTGTATGTAAGAATATACGAATTCCGCTATTTAGAAAGCTTTCTTTTGCCTTGATTTTGGCGGGGGTTATTGCATTTTATATTGCTTCGACCGGTTCTTTTTTACGGTTGATTTTTTTTGCTCAAGTTCAATCATGGCGTTATGAGTGGGCTTTAAGTGTATTAGTTCCTTTTTTGTCTTTAGCGATGCTTTATCAGAAAATAAAAGCGTCAGAGTGTTATAGCACTCAGATGGTTGGTCTTTGCTCTTTGATGCTCGCTCTCTTGTTTCCGAAACAAATGGTGTGGCTTTTGCTTGCTTCGCCTTTGGCTTTTTTGCCAGATAAAAGAATGTCAAGTCGTACTCTAAAATTTGTTGGGTTCGCTCTCGCTAGTTTTGTTTTTATCTATGCTGTTTATAATATCTATCAAAAATTAAGTTTGCAGACGGGACTTCCAATTTATTATGTGTTGCCAAGTTCTCAAATAGCCTTGATTAATAGGCTTTTGGTGTCTTTTTCTGGACTTCTTGCTTTGAATAAATTAATTAATGCAAAAAAGTGCTTGATAGCTGTGTGGCGAGAGTCTTCTGGTTTTTCACTATTGCCTTTGATTTTGTTCATGGTGTTTCCTGAAAGTCCACTCTATCTTTTCTTGGCTTTATTATTACTGCTATTTCCTAACGTTCTTTTGCGAAAGAAACATCTTTTGACTTTGCTGGTGTTGCTTCTCTTTATTGCTTCAGATTTCTTTGATTCCCGTTTGTTCGCTTTATTGTCCAATGTTTCTTTATATAATGCGCCAATTTATATACAACTTTTGAGAAATTTCGCTTTTGTATTTGTTTTATTCTATTTATTTTGGCGTATTTCAAATAAATGGAAAAGTTTTCTTCTTTGCTTGTTTTCGCTTCCGTCCTGTGTGGTCGCTTATTACAATTGGGACGAGCGGGTGCCGGAGCAAATTATTTCTGAAAAACAGATGCAACAATTCTGGAAAGGACCTGTTTTCCCTCAAGTGCAAGACCGGGGAAAATTGTTTTTTTATTCAAACGGTTTTGCACTTCCTTGGCCCCGTTCTCAGTTTTTGTCGGGAGCTTATATAGATGCTATTGCAAATATCGGCGATGCTTTATATCGCGGGCAGTTTTCCGAATATAGAAGGCGTTCTGCTTTGATTACTTGTAAAAATAAATTGAAGAATGAATGCAGGCCGAAGAATCTAGAATCTTATTTCAAAGTGGATTTGTCTGATTTGGATACATTGGTTGACCGGATTGATTTTTTATGTGCCCAAAAAGAAATAAATTTTCTCGCTTCGGATTTGTCTCTAAAATACGAAAAATTAGACTCTACTTTTTTAATGGTACAAAAACAGGAACTTTATCTGTACTCTTGTCCTGAATAGTTATTTGAAGAATTCGATGACCTTGCTTGCTATGTATTCCAAATCTTTTTGCGAAAGCCCGTAATACATCGGAAGCCGGAGTAATCGCTCGCTTTCGCGAGTCGTGAATTCGTCTTTGCCAGCAAAGCGACCGTATTCCTTGCCTGCCGGGGAGCTATGGAGCGGAATATAATGGAATACAGCGAGTATGCCGTTTTTTACCAAATATTGGAGCAGAGCTGTTCGCGGTTTGATGCCTTCTACTTTCAAGTAGAACATGTGCGCATTGTGCAAACAATGCTTTGGAACATAAGGGAGCTTTGCTACACCCATCGTTTCTAGAATTTGCAGACGTTCCCGGTAAGCGCTCCAGCTTGCCATGCGGTTGTCGAGAATTTCATTAGCCTTTTCGAGCTGGGCATAAAGATAAGCCGCATTCAGCTCGCTTGGCAAATAGCTCGAGCCCAAAGCCACCCACGTGTATTTGCTCACTTCGCCGCGGTGAAA
>JALNVO010000161.1 GCA_023231365.1 Fibrobacteraceae bacterium
ATGACCCTGTCCGGGAGTTCCTTGGCCATAATGTCTAGGCCGCATCCGGAGGCCATGGCGCCTGTAATGCCGATAATACGTTCATCCTGTTTGGCGAGTTCAAGAATTGTGTGACCGAATACGCTTGTGAGGGAAGGATTAGCGGAATTCGGTTTGAGCGGAAGCCCGCTTTTAACATCAAATGGAACAGAAGCGTGCCACTTGCTCGGATTGTTTTCTGCGAGCTTCATCCCACGGCCTTTTTCCGTAATCACTTGGATTATGCAAGGACCGGGTATTACCTTCACCCTTTCGAGAATGGAGATAAGTTCTCCTAAATCGTGCCCATTGATGGGCCCAAAATAGCGGAGGCCCAAGTCTTCAAAGAATCGACCTGGCTTGACGGCGCTTTTCACTGCTTTTTCCGCAGCAGCGAACAATGTCCTAAAATGAGTCCCGATGATGCCCGGAATGCGCGACATAACGCGGTCGATGTCGTTTCTCATCTTGTTGTACATCGGGTCGGAAATGAGGTGGTTCAGGTATTTGGAAAAACCGCCGACGTTGGGTGCGATGCTCATCTTGTTGTCGTTCAAGATGATAGTCATATTCTGCTTGGAAAGACCGGCATTGTTCAGTGCTTCAAAGGCCATTCCTCCCGTCATGGATCCGTCTCCGATAACGGCTACGACGTTGTTCCGTTTGTGCTGCCTATCTCTTGCAACAGCAAAGCCGAGTGCTGCGGAAATGGATGTCGATGCGTGCCCTACGCCGAATGCGTCATAAGGACTTTCGGATCTTTTTGGATAACCGGAGAGTCCTCCTTGCTGGCGAAGGGTTTCGAAGCGGTCAAACCGGCCTGTAAGAAGTTTGTGGACGTATGCTTGGTGTCCTACATCCCATACGAGAATGTCTTCCGGCGTATTGAAAACATAGTGGAGTGCAATTGTTAGTTCTACAACGCCTAAGCTTGATGCCAAATGCCCGCCGTGAGCTGCAACTTGTCCAATGATTTTTTCTCGGATTTGATTTGCAAGGTCATTCAACTCGGCGAGTGAACAACCTTTGATATCTTTTGGAGATTTGATGTCTTTGAGTAGCATCAGCTATTTGACTCGCAGAATGATAAATGCGGCGATTGACTTGAGGATGGACGTGTCGCCTTTAATTTCAGCAAGAGGCTTGAGAGAATCTTCGTAAAGTTCGAGTGCTTTTTTGCGGGAGTTTTCAAGGCCGATAAGAGCCGGGTAAGTCGCTTTGCCGCTCGCTACGTCAGAGCCTGCGTCTTTGCCCAGTTCTTCCGTTGTTGAAACGATATCCAGAATATCGTCGACGATTTGGAATGCAAGTCCAATGGATTTTCCGTACTGCTCAATTTTTTTGATATCGCTTTCCGGAGCTCCGGCAAGCAGAGCGCCGATGACAAGAGATGCCTCAATGAGAGCGGCTGTCTTGTGGTAGTGGATGTAATCGACTGTTTCAAGGGAAACTTTTTTTCCTTCGCAGTCGATATCCGTCATTTCTCCGCCGATCATTCCGTATGTACCGAGTTTTTGTGCAAGAATTTCTACTGCTTTGGCATTGCCCGTTTTGGCCATTAACTCAAAGGCTATCACGCAAAGGGCGTCTCCGCTCATGACTGCGGTTGCTTCGCCGAATTGCTTGTGTGCCGTAAATTTTCCACGGCGGTAATCATCGTTGTCAATGCAGGGGAGATCGTCGTGAATTAAAGAGAACGTGTGCAAGAATTCAAGAGCGCTGGTCGCTTTCCAGATGGAATCGCCTTTTCCTCCGAAGAGTTCGAAAGCAGCATAAGCGAGTCCTGGACGGAGGCGTTTTCCTCCTGCAAAAACAGAATAACGCATTGCTTTGTGCAAATTGCAGGGAACATCGGATTCGGGTGGAAGATGCTCGTCAAATTTTGCTTCAGCGAACTTTGCTATTTTTGAAAGATAATTGCGGGCATTGTCCGCTTCTTTGTGGAGATCTTGCATAGACCCCAAAGATATTTAATTCTTGGCCGAGAGAAAAGGGGGGGCTTTAGAACTCCACCCCATAAAACCAGATATTGTCGATTGCAATTTCTGTTCCTCCGAAGGCGAAAATGTGGAAGCGATTTACGGTTCCCTTGACGCTTTCCCACCCTGTAGAAAGAGTGTCATTTGCGGGAAGGAGGAAGCTTGATGGTGAAACTGAAAAATGTTTCCAAGAATTGGAAATAGACAAATTGCCGGTCCACGCTTTGAGATTGTTGGTGGAATTAGCATCCCACCGTTCCAAAGCAACTCGGATATTACCGGAACCTCTGGCATCGAAAGTGATGGAATCAAGATCGCTCAAGTCAATATTGGAATCAGAGATGGAGCGTCCGATAAGAACCCAGCTTTCGACTACGGAATAGTAAAATCCATCAAAAACGTGGCTTTGCAAAGTTGAATCGTAGATAATGCCGTTTCTTACATAATCGGTGGGAGAATAAATTATTGTGACCGTATCTTTGCTGAAATACCAATCTCTCAGCGTTGTTGTGTCTTCAAAATCTTGAAATTTCATAGAAGGTTTTGTCGGCGCTTCTGTTGTAAGAGTCCAGGAAGTTTGTTGTTTGGAAATGATTGTAATTCCTGTGTCGGCGATTAGTGTATCACGCATTGAAGAAAGTGCAAAGAATTTGAGAATTCCAGGAGGCATTGCATTCAGCGAATAGTTTCCGTTTGAATCCGTTTTGGCGAGAATGTCGAGCCCGTAAGCTCCAATCCATGCAAGTTTGGCTTTGCCCCTTGTATCCATTACGGTTCCAGAGATACTCCCTGGCATAGATAAATTAATTTTTCCTAAATCAACTCTTTCGGAATCTTCTATTTCGAGTTCTTGGGAGAATATTTCACTATCTCCTATAATAGTAATTCTGTATGTTCCAGAATCGATTCCATTGAATTGAAGCTTTCCTAAGCTATCCGTGTAAAAATCAGGTGCTAAAGCGGCTCCTGTAGTGTCTTGAGAAATGAAATTACTTTTTCGGAGCATAATTCCTGCATGAACAGCAGGGCTGCCATCGGCTAAAAATACAGTTGCCGTAATTCCATTGGTAGTTTCGCTTCCTGGGCCTCCTGCTGTTTTTGGGTTGTCGCAGCTAGAAGCAAAGAGGATAAGTGCCGCCGAAGTCAGATTTAACAAAAAATCTTTTTTCATTGGTTACCTTCTTTCTCTTCAGAGAGAAGGGCGATTGGAAATAATTGTACATTTAATTGAAAGACGGCATTGTCACCGGATCCTTCTTGCGAAAATCGCAATAAATCGGATCGGAGTTCCTTGATTCTCTCTCGGACTAGCGCTATGTCAGAACGGTTGAAAGTCATTGTTACGGTGCTGATATCGCGGAGGGGAGGCCTGTGGCGCGACAGAGAATCCTTGGCAAGAGATATTGTATCTTCTTGGAACTTTCTCACGGCTTCCGAGCGCCAATTGCCGCCTGTACTTACAAATGTATCGGTCACTTTCCAAACCCCGGTTTCATCCTTAGAAATCATTTTCAGATTTTTTAATAAATTGACGGAGTCTTTCGCTTCTTTTACAGTAATTCCCGGAGTACAGGATTCCGCAAGCCGCGCATAGCTCTCATCATCGTCTTTAAATCTACCAATTCCTAAGAGAGAGCGTATCGCATTCGAATACCAATGTCTGTAAAATTCTAGTTCGTTTGTCTCTAATTTTTTGAATGAGACACCTTTGATTGCGAGCATTTTCTCATAGTGGTCCAAAGCTTCCTTGTCGGTCTTTGCCCGGCCGAAATAGACGAGCTCGGTCCAATAGAGAGTTTCTTTTTCTGACAAGTCAAAGAATTTTGCGACCGATAAAATGAGTTTTGTCGATAGCTGAATTTTCCCTTGGGAAACTCGCAAAAGATTACCGGGATCTGCCCCAATTTTCATTGCCATATAACGCCAAGAAATGACGCTTTTTCTCTTTTTGAGATCTTCAAAGGCGTCATGCATCCAAGTTCTATAGTCCGTGTATTCGAATATGGCGTTCATATTAGATAAAATAGCTCGGCTGTTTGTACAAATGAGGAAAAGCCGTTTTGTTTCTGTTGTCTTTTCTTACAACAATTGTCCAATTTAGAATATCACTCGATTTTTTTTGACAAGCCAGGCTTGGAAATAGCGCCCAAGGGCAAGAAGAACTGTACTATAAATGAAATACAATATCGTCGCCATAGCGGAAACACCAAGAGTCTTATCGGGAAGAGGAACATAGGGTTTTGCAATTGGCGTGAGCACCAGCGCCGCGACGGCTCCTATTGCAAAAGGAATAACCGCAATCATCGTGAGATCGCTATTTATTTCCCTCATTGCGCAAATGGCCGTTGTGATCGTCCTCACGACAAAGGACGTCAGCATGAAGAGGAGGGCGAACAGCCAATATTCTGGATTGAGCAAATATTCAGTGAGGAATACAGCCCCCACAACATAGACGTTCATCATTGCAAGCCATTTGAGATCTTTGCGGGTAAATGCTGTCGATGGCTTTGCATAAAGTTTTCCATAAGCAAAAACGAGGAGAGTCCCGAGCCAGTACAATAGGACTGTATAAAAGCCCTCCACAGGGATGATCCATTCGTTTTCCCCTACAAATGCAACTACATAAGAAAGAAATACAGCTAATGCGATAAGAGCTGCATCGCTGATCATTAGTCCTATTCTTTGATAATTGAAATGGAAGAGTGCTTTGACCTGCATACTTCCAATTTAAGTAAAAATTATGAAATTAGATCTTTTCCCGGGCGATTTTTGTTGTCTCGCCTAGAAAAACTCAAGATCCTTTATCGAACCTTCGCTGTTGCAGCGCGCGGTAAATAGACAAGCCTTTCTTGTGGATTTGTCCATTTTCATAGGCTGTGTTTCGTAATCGGCGGTGGCGTTTGAATAAGCACAGGACCCTCGGTACACGATGTTCTCATTTCCACCTTGTGAAATTCCGTAATACTGTACATTGTATTCCATCCCGTTTTCTGCATAGATCCTAACTTGTTTTGCTGCCATCAATTCACGGGTCATTGAAATTATGCATTTCTCGGACAAGGAGGTATCGATTGCCATCGGTTTGTTCTTTTTGTCGAAAGCGGACGTATCGCCTTTGTATTCAAACCATTGAAGTGTAAGAGGAACGAATTCCGGAGGCTGCTTTGCGCAGCTAACGAAAAGAAGTAAAAGGAAAAGAGATAATAATTTTTTCATGGATTAACGTTTTTTGAATGCTGCACTCGTTACGCGGTTTCTTCCGCTTTGCTTCGATGCATACAAAGCTTTATCCGCACGTTCAAAGAGTTTCTTTGAATCCTCTCCGGCGACCATTTCGGCGACTCCGAAAGAACAAGTGACTTTTTGCTGCGAGATAAGTTCTGTGTTTTCGATGTTCTGCCTCAGCTTTTCTGCTAGGAACTGGGCATTCTGGAGCGGAGTGTCGCTGCAGAGCACTACGAATTCTTCCCCGCCCCAGCGCACAAGTGCGTCCGTATTGCGGATGCGGCTCTGGACGAGTTTCGAAAGGTTTACGAGGACTTCGTCTCCGACGCTGTGGCCCCAAGTATCGTTCACGTCTTTAAAGTGGTCGATATCTAGAATGATATAGGAAAGCGGACTTCCGTTCTTGTTGAGACGTTCCTGTTCCCTAGTGAGGACGCTGCTGAATCCGGCGCGGTTGAGGCAGCCGGTAAGAGGATCCTCTTTACTGGATTTTTCAAATTCGTCTTTTTTGACTTCGAGGGCGAGCAAGTTCTTTTCGAGTTCTTCGCGCTTCTTTCTCTCTGTTGTCCGCTGGATATTGTAGTCACGGATGCGAAGCATCAGGTAGAAGAAGAATGAGAAGAACCAGAGCCCGATGATGATGAACATCAAGTTTTCAGAAGAAACCAGCTTGCCTTTGAACTTGATACCTAGAATTTCGAGAGTTCCGTAGCCTAGAGGAGCATTTGTTCCGGTTTGAATTTCAATAAGCGGAATGTTGGAAAGGTCTACACGGGCCTTATGGGCGCTCACATTGTTCTGGGAAACCCACCAGCTTGCGACGCGAAATTCTTGCGGAACGAATACGGCGGGATATGTCTCTTCCAATGGATAGAATTCCAGTTCGTTGAATTTGAGCGAAGACTGGTCTTCTATTTTGGAAATGGAAGAGTCCCAGTTGCGCAAGTAGAGGCGTACTGCACCTTCTCCGCGTGGTTTGATCCACAGGTAGATGCTATCATATTTGGAAAGGTCCTTTCCGTGGGTCTTGCCGTCGCCTAAATAGAATTGGAGACTGGCATAGGGATAAGGGTATCCTTCGCGGAGCTCATAGTCCATGATAATGGAAGAATCCGTCCGGATCATATTGATAACAGAAGCTCCGCCATCCACGGAATCCGTGTGGGCTACGATGTA
>JALNVO010000162.1 GCA_023231365.1 Fibrobacteraceae bacterium
GCGGCGATGCTTTCCATTCCCCGTTTCCGGACGATTCCTTCGATTTGGTGTTCCACCAAGGACTTGCTGAGCATTTTACGCACCCGCTTCCTCTCGTCAAGGAAAATTTCCGCATTGTCAAACCGGGTGGCTTCTGCCTTTGCGACGTGCCCCAGACAGTGCATCCCTATACGGTCATCAAGCACATTTTGATCGCGATGGATAAATGGTTTGCGGGCTGGGAAACCCAGTTTACGATGCCGCAACTCAAGCGGCTTATGACTTCCGCCGGTTTTGCGGTGACTTATGAATATGGAGACTGGATGCGGCCGAATTTGCTGTATCGGATGCTCCGCGAAGTTTGTTTTAAAGTGAATGTGGAACTTCCGAAATATCCGCTTCAAGGGACGACTTATCAAAAGACGAAGGATGCGATTCTCGATGCGCTGGAAACTGTTCCGTGGGCGCATTATACTCAACTTTCCATCGGCGTTCTCGCAGAGAAGCCCAAGAAATAAAAATGAGAATTCTCGTCCTCAACTACCGGGATCGTAAAAACCCCAATGCAGGTGGCGCAGAACTTCACTTGCACAAGATTTTTGGAAAGCTCGCTGCAGATGGAAATACTGTTGTTCTTTTGACGACGGCTTTTAAAGGTGCGCCTCATCGCGAAGTTGTGGATGGAATTACCGTTGTCCGATCTGGAAGCGACTGGGCCTTCCAGTTGACGGTTGCAAGACTTCTAAAAAAACTGGATGCGGAATTTCATTTTGATGTTGTCTATGAAGATTTGAACAAGTTGCCGCTGCTTTCTCCATTTTTAACTAAGCTCCCAAAACTTGTACAAATTCATCATCTTTGGCGGTCTTCCATTTTTAAAGAGGCTTCTTTCCCAATAGCGCTCTTCGTATGGCTCTGGGAATCGGCCATTCCAATTCTCTATCGCAAAGTACCGTTTGTCGCTGTAAGTCCGTCTACGGTGAAAGAACTTGTTGACTTGGGTATTTCCAACGAGCGGGTTTCGCTTGTCTACAATGGAATGGATCCTCTGCCTGCAGACTTTTCACCTTCAAGAGAAAAAGAACGCGTTTTCCTTTGGCTCTCCCGCGTGCATCGCTACAAGGGAATTATGGTGGCTTTGGATGCGTTTGAAATTTTTACGCGCCGCCATCCCGATGCCGGCTTTAAGCTCCGCATTGTCGGACGTGGCCCTATGCTATCGAAACTCCCGCGCGAAGTGGAAATCCGGGGCCTTTCCGGACGGGTGATAATTGAAGGGGCCGTAGATCATGCCTGCAAATTGGACTTCCTTTCCCGCGCTTTTTGTCTGCTTCAAACGAGTTATAAGGAAGGTTGGGGGCTTACGGTAATTGAAGCTGCTACTTGCGGAACGACCTCCATTGCTTCTAATGTGCCGGGTCTTTGCGACAGCGTGAAGGATGGAGTGACTGGACTTTTGTTCGAAGTGGAGAAGGGGGCTGAAAATTGTGCTCTCTTGATGGACCGCATCTATGCGGATGAACGCTTGAAAAAAGCTTTGGAAATAAACGCCAAACGCTATGCAGAATCTTTTAGTTGGAACCGGGCTGCGGAAGAAACTCTTGCGATTCTTCAAAGAACTATTGCGCAAAAATGAAAAAAACTTTCCGCTCAGTTGCCGTTTTTTGTCTTAAGCTTCTCGTTACGCTGGTTCCTGGTTATTTTGTCTATAAAAAAATAGTGAGCGCACCTGGTTGGGATACGGGAGATGTCTTCTCTCTTTTTACGTCTTCATCGGTGGTTCCTCTTGTTGTTGCACTTCTTTGCTTGACCGTTTCCAATTTCACGGGATGTTTTCAATGGAAACTTTTGCTCGAGAAGCAGAACGTGAAAATGGGGTATTTCCATTTGGTGAAACTCTATTTTGTCGGTCTTTTTTTCAATAATTTCATGCCGGGAAACATCGGTGGCGATGTGAAGAAAGTGTATGATATCTGTATACAGGGCGATCAAAAGACAGTGGGCGGCGGGCTTACCGCTACTTTTTTTGACAGGCTCTTTGGACTTTTCTTCTTGAACGTTCTCGCTCTCGCTGTAGGAGTGCTTTTCTTCATCAGGGATTCTTCCCAGCGCCTTTTTCTACTGCCTTCTTTGTGGTTGTTTCTCGCTTTTTGTGTTTTGTTTGCTGCATTGTTCAGCAAGCGCTTGGGAAAGGGGTTCCGCTTCATTTCTCAAAGAATTTTCCCGGCTTCTGTTCAAATCCGCATTGTGCATTTTCAGGATCGGTTCCAAAATTTCAGGGATTTTCGCCTGTGGTTAAATATTATCATCTTGTCTGGAATTACGCAGGGACTTCGCGTTTCCGTACATTTCTTCTGTGGAATTGCCATTGGACTCAACATTGGCGTTTCCTGGTATTTCTTCTACATCCCGATGATTGCCGTAGTGAGCGCTCTTCCGATTTCGATCGGAGGCTTTGGCCCGCGGGAACTCCTTGCCCAATCCCTGTTTGAGCGGATCGGTGTGCCTAGCCTTCAATCTGTGCTGGTGCAGCTTTTGGCCTATCTTGTGAGCCTCGTTGTGAGCCTTTCGGGTGCGTTCTTTTTCTTGACGGAGAAGAAAAGAATTTCGAGGCAAATGCCCGTTTCGTAAAATTTTCAGCTCTTTTGTAAAAGATTTTCCCTTTTCATTTTTAAAAACGTCTTTAAAAAGGAGGCGTTTTTTGTGAGGAGAAATGGACAAAGAGGAAATTTTAAAAGGGCTTAATAGCGATCAGCGCCGCGCGGTGCTTTTTGATCATGCCAAAGAAGGCCCTCTTTTGGTTTTGGCTGCTGCGGGTTCGGGCAAGACGTCCGTGCTTACCCGGCGCATACAGTGGAGAATTTTACAGGGCGTAAAGCCGGAATCCATTCTTGCATTGACTTTTACGGCAAAGGCTGCGGAAGAGATGCGCTCCCGGGTGCAAAAAATTTTCCCGGACGCAAAAATACGGCTTTGCACTTTTCATTCGCTTGCCTATTCCATTTTGCGTGAAAAGTTCTCGGGAAGGTTCGGGTGGGAGCTTGCCGGTTTTTCCAAGGCTCCCGTACCATCGGAAGGCGAAGAGGAGCGCTTTGCTTGTTCCTTGGTGGAGCGCGGGATCGCTTCCGGGGCTATTGCGCGCGATGATCTTTTTAGACAGGATATTGCGGATAAATTAGCGATCAAACTTGCGCCTATTCGCGAAGAGGTGCTAGAGTCCGGTAAAATAGTCTTTGAAGACCTGATTTATTTGGCGACAAAACTTATTTCAAATGAGCCTCTGGTACAGAATGCTCTGCGGAACCGTTTTCGCGAAGTGATGGTGGATGAATACCAGGACATCAATTCTTCGCAATATCTTTTGGTGCGTTCCATTCTGGGCGAAAACAGGAGCTTCTTTGCCGTAGGCGATGATGACCAGGCTATTTATGGTTTCCGCGGTGCGGACATTGGTAATGTGTTCCGATTTTGCAAGGATTTTCCGAATAGCACGATTCTCCGGCTCGAGTGGAATTACCGCTCCGTCCCAAAGATACTCTACTTGGCGAATCGCATTTTTGATCGCAAACCGCTTCTTCTTTGCAAAACACTCCGGCCCGGTAATGGTCGGAAGGATCCTCTTTTTTTGGAAAATCGGAGCCCGGAACTGTGGGAGAGTCCGGATCCTTATACAGAAATTATGAGAATGGTGCAACGGATGAAGGAAATGCGTGCGGATTACAGCCTCGCTTGGAGCGATTTCGCCGTACTTTCGCGCTACAACCGGCAGAGGCTTTATTATGAGGCAGCTTTCGCTGAATGGGGTATTCCTGTATGGAGAGAAGGGGAAGATGAAAATCCCGATATAGCTGGAGTACATGTAGAAACCGTGCACGGTTCCAAAGGCTTGGAATATCCCGTCGTGTTTTATGCGGGACTAGCGGAGAAGCTTTCTCCGGGAGAATGCACGGGGAAACGCAAAGAGCGGAAAAAACAGGAGGATGAAGAGAAGAGGCTTTTTTATGTAGGTGTGACGCGGGCTGAAGCGGTTCTTATTTTATTATATTGTAAACGACGCTATTGGAAAGGTCGTCTTTTTGAGTTCAAGCCTTCGCGTTACTTGCGATACTTGGAATTGCCGATTAGGGAGAAGAGTTTTATGCCGATGATGCTTTTTCGTATCCGTTCTGCTGCATTTGTGCTTGCTTATATGCTGGCAGCCTGCATTCCCTTTTTTTCGAGACTTTTATTTGCTAAGAAATCGGTGCCTTTTTGGGTGGATCGCAAGATTCGGTCGTTTGGCCGTTTTTGCATCAAAACGCTCCGCATAGAGCTTTCCATTGAGAATCAGGCGGTGCTTTCCCGCGTTGATTGGTCGCGCCCGGTGATTGTTGTGGGCAATCACCAATCTTATTCCGATATACCCATTGCTTTTTTGGCGATCGGTCGTGTTGTAGGTTTCCTTGCCAAAAAGGAACTTTTCTACGTCCCTTGCCTTAATTTTTGGATGAATGCCATCCATTGCATTTCGGTAAATCGCAAGGATCCGCGCGCTGGAGTCGTGATCAAAGAGCGGATGGAGCATTCCAAGGTTGCTCCGCATGTGTTCATATTTCCGGAGGGCACGCGCAGCAAGGATGGCTCGCTTCATCCCTTCAAGAGCGGAGCTTTCCGTTTAGCCTGTGATTTGGATGCTACCATTCTTCCTTTGTGTATCAAGGGATCCCGCAAGGCTTGGGAATCCCGCGTTTCGACAGATAAGGTGAATGTTTCCGTTTGTGTCTTGGAGCCTATTGATGTTTCGCTTCTTGCCAAGGAAAAAGAGGTGAATCCGAACGTGGATTTGCTTCCCCGCGTATATGAAATGATTAATAAAAAAATTGTGGAGAATAATATTTCTTGATGTCAAGGGGCCACATAAAAAAAAGCTGTTGATAAATTGTTTAATTTTGTAGGTGTCCGATGGGGGGGGGTAGGGGATTATCCGAATTATGCGGGGGACATACTCCGTTCAATAAGAAATATGCTTATTTTGAACGGATTTCGCTAATTTGAGGACTTTTTTAGATCATTTCGTAAGTTTTTGTTAAATTTTTTTGTGCTCTATGTTTGGAGTATCTGTTTTTTGGTATGTGAACCCTTTTTGAGATTGACCGCTTAGAATGTTAGTAGATAACGTTGTTCTTTCGCTAGATGCCGCTCCAGACCTTTGGAGTGCGACTATGTCACATCTTCGCAGTACGCTTTCGCGTGGCGAAGTGGAAATGTGGTTTTGCAATTTGCATTTGGAATCTATTTCAGATAATGGTTGTGCAAAGCTTGTTGCTGCGAATTCTCTCGTAGCTTCTTGGATTGACGGGCATTTTAAGAATGCCCTCCTTGCTGCTTTGAAAAAAGCATCATCGGAAATATCGGATTATGCCATTGTCATTTCGCAAGAGAGCAAGGCTTCTCCAGTGCCCCTTTTGAAGACGGCTCCTGATATTTCTTTAAAGCCTCGGATTTCTCCAGAAAAGCGGGAACTTGAAAAGGAAGCTGCGGCGACGCTTGCGTCGTTCTATGCGGACTATAGCTTCGATACTTTTGTGGAGGGGGACAGCAATCGTCTCGCTTTGATGATGAGCCGTACTGTTGCCGAAAATCCTTCTGAAAGCCAGATGAATCCGTTTGTCCTTTATGGCGGTCCGGGTGTGGGGAAGACGCATCTCTTAGAATCCATAGGGCGCTATGCGATCATGTACAAAACCGCAAAACGGGTTGTGTTCCGTACGGCGGAACAATTCCTGAAGGATTTTGTAAAGTCCCAAGTCGGAATACCCTCCGAGCGTTTTGAAGCGAGCCGTAAGCTCCGCTACACTTATGAAGAACCTGATTTGCTTTTGATCGACGATATCCAGGTGCTAGCTGGTAAGGGCTCCGGAGCTACGGAAAAAGAACTTTTCAGTATTTTGCAGACCCGTTGTTCCGGTAAAAAACAAACTGTTTTTTGCTCTGACCGCCGTCCGTCGGAGGTGCCAAGACTCTACGAAGGCTTTGCCCGCTTTGAAGGCAATAGTGTGGCTGTGGATACTCCTGACCTTTTGACCCGTATCAATATCCTACGCCGAAAGGCGGTCGCTCTCGACATATCCCAGGAAGAGCGTGAACGAATTTTTCATTGGGTGGCGACGCACCAGCGCGGTAATGTCCGTGAAATTGAAGGCATTGTGACCAAGCTTTTCGCCTATCATGACCTTTTAAAAGTGAATCTGACGTTGGAATCGCTCTGCGACTTGTGCGGGTCTTGCAACTTGCCGAGCGAAGGTCCTACAGTCGAAAAAACGGCTCCGAGCATTGCTTCGATTATGGAAGTGACGGCTTTGGCGTTTAAAGTTCCCGTGGAATCGCTCCGGGCGAATACCC
>JALNVO010000163.1 GCA_023231365.1 Fibrobacteraceae bacterium
TCATAAAAATTGAGCTTTTAGAGGTGCCCAAAAGACAAATTCGCAAAAGAACCGCATCCCTGTTCTTCATGTAAATAAAATTTTTTCGCGGCGAGTACAGTAATCCCTACTTTAAAATTGTGTTCTATTTGTGTTCTATTAAAGAAACGTTGTCTCCTCCTCAAGCGTTATATGCAGGCGAGAACTAAAATTGAACACAAAAATAAGGAGAAATAAAACCCGCTTGACAATAGAAACCGATTGGAGAAATTGTCCAACGACAAGGCTCTTGGAAAACAACCATAGTGAAACCAGAAATTAGCGCCACCTGCATTCGCATTCTCTTTTTCATATGTTTTCAAATTTTTATTCCGATTGTCTGGCATAATTTTCCATCAATTGCATCACCTGCGATATGCTCATTGATTCTCCACCTTTTTGTTTCATACGAATTCATAGAAGCCACACTTGAAGACGGGTTCAAAGCGGAGGCTACGAGGAATTCGTAGAGAAGCGAATATGTACACAAGAACCACAAAGTCTCTCATGCGATGTAGCATCGATCTGGATTTTGCCCTTGGTTTTGATAACCCGCTGCTTGTTGCGGAGGTAGTTCTTTCCCCAATTTCAAAACGGCTCTTCGCTTATTTCTTCTTAATATTTGTATATAAATTCAGAAGTTCTTGAGGAGAGAGCTCTTCGGCGCGAGTGCTCATTGAGAAACCGCATTTTTCTAGTGCGGCAAAGGCTTCGCTTTTTCCGTAAGAGTTCGAAAGCGAATTCACGATGAGCTTGCGCTTTTTGGAAAAAGCTGCTTGTACAAAGGTGAAAAAGTCTGGAGGGGCTTCCAATGGGTGTTCAAGCGGCAAAAGAAGAACGGTTGCGCTATCTACATTCGGGCGAGGCGTAAAATGCTCAGGACCTATTTTGCGGAGAATTCGTCCTTCGGCATGAGCCTTTACCCACACGGAAAGGCTTCCGTAATCACTTGAATGAGGCTCGGCGCAAAAACGTTTTGCCACTTCATATTGCACCATTCCCATAAATCCTTTTGTTCTTTTTAGGATCGGCATTATTTTGGAAACAATGCCTGTGGAAATGTTGTATGGAAGGTTTCCTGTGAGCCAGGATTTCGGATTTTTTTCAAGCCAGGCTTCGAGTGGAAATTGAAGAAAGTTTTGGTTCACAATGCTGAAGTCCGGCTTATCCGTAAATTTCTCTTTTAGAAACGCCACACATTCTTCATCAATTTCCACAGCAGTAAGCGGGAAACCGCGGGAAAGAAGTGGCTCTGTAAGTGCGCCGTGGCCAGGGCCTATTTCCAGAATAGATTCACCATCACTCAGTGGGAGGTCGGAGGCGATCAAATCTGCAGTTTGTTTATCTAAAAAGTTCTGTCCGAATCGACGACGGCGTTCTCTGTCCATATACCCGAAAATTAGCTTTTTGTATATTTGACAATATGAAAATTTCAATTAACGATATGATGAACACGAGCGGTGTAAGTTTTGGGACGAGTGGCGCCCGCGGGCTTGTTTCCAAAATGACCGACAAAATCTGCTACTCTTATGCACGCGCATTTCTCTCTTATTCTGAAAAAACTTATACATCGCCAAAAACGGTAGCCATTGCCGGCGATCTCCGCCCGAGCACCGGCCGAATTCTCCAAGCTCTTGCAACTGCTGCGAGAGACTCGAATTGGACAGTCATCAATTGTGGCCGCATCCCTAGTCCGGCGATTGCTCTTTACGGCATCGTCAACTCAATTCCGACAATTATGGTCACTGGCAGCCATATTCCCGACGATCGCAATGGGATCAAATTCAATCATCCGAAAGGCGAAATTTCCAAAAAAGATGAATCCGGAATACGTGCCGAATCCATTGATTTGGACGATATCCTTTTTGATGCAAGCGGAATGCTGAAAATTCCTGCAGAACTTCCTCAGGAGATAATCGAAGCGAGAACCGATTACGAAAAACGCTATTTAGACTTTTTTGGAGCAAAATCTCTTCATGGACTCACCCTCGGAGTGTACCAGCATTCTGCAGTCGGGCGCGATATCGTTGTAAATGTACTCACCTCCTTGGGAGCTTACGTAAAACCTCTCGGTCGCTCTGAAAAGTTCATCCCTGTCGATACGGAAGCCATCCGCGAAGAAGACATCAAGCTTGCGGAGAATTGGGCCAAAGAAAGTTTTGATGCGATCGTCAGCACGGACGGCGATAGCGATAGACCTTTACTCGCTGACGCTACTGGCAAATGGCTCCGCGGCGACGTTCTGGGTATTCTTGCCGCAAATTCCTTGGGTATCGCCCGTGTGGCAACTCCTGTGAGCTGCAATACGGCTCTTGAGAAGAGTAACCTCTTTGAAAAAGTCCTCCGCACCCGCATTGGAAGTCCTTACGTCATCGCCGGGATGGAAAGCCTCTGCGAAAACGGCAAAACCGTTGCGGGCTATGAAGCAAATGGTGGCTTCCTCCTTGAAACGGATATAGAACAGAACGGCAAAGTTTTGAAAGCGCTCCCCACGCGCGATGCTCTCCTCCCCATAATTGCCTTACTTGCCCGCGCCTGCAAGGAATTTGTCGGTGTCGAAGATTTGTTCCGCAAACTTCCAAAACGTTTTACTGCAAGTGATCGAGTGAAGGAATTTCCCTCTGAAAAGGGCAAGGCAAAAGTGGAAGAAATTGCCACTAAAAATTTGGGAACGTCTTTCTTTGGAAAATTTGCGGGCAAAGTCGTTGATGCGGATCGCACAGACGGATACCGCATGATATTCGACACAGGAGACATCATTCACCTCCGTCCAAGTGGAAATGCCCCAGAACTCCGCTGCTATGTAGAGTGCGATTCTCCAGAACGGGCAGAAGAACTCAAGGTCAAAGTCCTTGCCATTATGCAAACTTGGAAAAATTAAAGGGCACTGAGTTTTGTATTTTAGATTCCAAATGTTCACCAAGTCTGCGCTATTTATTGTACTCGCGTTCTCTGCGGCAGCTATTGCCGGCGGAAGTTATTGGAACGTTGACGAAGGCGGGACGACGATGAAATTCCTGTCGCTTGCCACATCTCCGCGAAGTGCCGCTATCGCTGGTTCTGGAGTCGCTACTCCGCAAGGATTTTCGGAAGTATCCCGCAATCCTTTAGCAACCGCAGCTTCCAATAACCCGCAATTCGGCGTAGAACATACCATTTTTTCAAGTAACATTGATGCAAAACTTACATCCGCTTATTTTGGACTTCCTCTTTCTATTGTAAATACGAGCGCTGCCCTTGAATATCTAGGCTATGGTGATATTGAGGGCCGCGATGAGGAAGGTTTCAAAACAGAAGACTACGGAGCAATGGCGTGGGCTGTACAACTCGGTATCGGTAGCAAGCCGTCCATCTTTAATTGGGGCCTTACGGCGAGATTCGCTTCACAATCTATTGAAGATGCAACGGCGCTCGCCTTCTTGATGGATGGCGGCGCAAGCTTCAGGCTCAACAAGTATGTCGCATTTGGTGCGACCGTTACTAATTTTGGGTGGGTCTCGGAATACGAAAGCGAAGAGGAATCGGCACCGATGGCCCTTCAGGCGGGCATTTCGGGTAGTATTCCCATAATGAATGCTTTTGATCTTGCTGTTCACGCGGATGCATATCGGCGAGCAGACTATGATGCAGAATGGCGTTTTGGTTCCGAGCTTCTTTACAAAAAAGCTCTCGCTTTCCGCATCGGCTATGCCTACCGCGGTGAAACCAAGAGCGGAGTTTCCGCAGGCCTAGGTCTTGTATTCGGGCGGGTTCAATTTGATTACGCTTATGCGGCGAGCCCTACTCTCGACGGCAACCATCTCTTTAATTTAGGACTGTCGTTCTAATTTATCCTATTCTGCAGTTTGCTTTTAGCCATGATAATTATTTTGTTTAGAAACGCAGTTTCTTTGAATAGCCGTTTTTTATGGCAACCGCTTTGGTTCTAGGCCCTGCACTTTTATCACTAATGGTTTACAATTACAAATCGCTAATGTATAGAGGTGGAACTTATCGGGAATGAATCCTTTTAGTAGTAAGGAACAAACCTGATTTTGCTGCATTTGCCTTGGATGCTGTGGATTTCACCGCAGCGGTTTTTAAGGTATCTGTATTTTATTACAAATAAATTATACGAAATCCCGGCTTGTTGATTTTACCGCTCATTATGGTTTGAAATAATTTGTCCGTTTTGACATTCATATGTGCATGTTTATATATGCGAGAATTTGTTATTGCCGTTGTAGATTCCGTAATGGTGCAGAACTGCGAAGAAGAGATTCGCAATTCGTGATGCGAAAAATTATCTGTATGGCCTTGAAAATAATCGCCTTTACATGGCCTCAATTCGCAATAAAGCGGATCCTTTCCTTTTTTCAAACGGAACAAAAATAGCCTCGCTCTGCAATAGGCAAAGCGAGGCTATTACTTTATTCTATTAAAACTTTATTCGCCGCGGCCGATCTTGAACGCTTCTGCATTGCCCGCATGGAACTTGGGGTCGAAAAGCTTTTTGAGCGCAATGTCCCACTTCTCGGGAGGAAAGTCAAAATAGCGGCTGAGTTTACCAAGCATAGCAACGTTGAGCGACTTGATGTTCGGAAGCTTTGTTACATCGATGTCCTTTTCAGTGAGGAGGGTACCTCCTTTCTTCAAGAAGACTTCGTTTACGATGACTTGAGTTTCATCAAAGACCACAAGGAAATCCGCTTCTCCTTCTGGGATCATTGGACTTTCCACCTTATCGCCATAGCGCACATCGCTAGCGATAGAACCGCCGCGTTGACTCATCCCGTGAACTTCTGCTTTTTTCACATCGTGACCGAGTTCAAAAACTAACTCTGCGAAAACGTCACTCGCCTTTATAACGCCTGTTCCGCCGAGGCCTGCAAATTTGACGTTAACCGTTTTCATCAGTGTTCTCCTTTAGAAAGCTTTTCTGCGCGTTCTTTGTTCGCCTTGTCCCAAGCGAGGATGCTCTTTAAGGCGAGAATACAAGGGCTCTTTGCGACAATGAGCGAAAGTTCATCTTTTGCTAGAGCTTCGCTCACAGCCTTTTTCATCGCTTCAGGATTTTTCACCGGATCAACGATTTCCACATTCTGGATGCCAGCGGCTTTTGCAATTTGTGTATAATCAATTTTGTAGCTCGGCGAATGATCCAGATGGCGGCCTGTACCCGGGTGTTCCTGCTGGCCTGTCATTGCCGTGATCGAATTGTCGAGAATTACCACGACGTGGCCTGTTTCCGGCTTATTGTAAGCCATTTCCACGAGACCAGTAATACCTGAATGGACAAACGTGGAGTCGCCGATCACGGAGACCACTTTTTTTGCCTGTTCGCGAGGAAGCACGTGGCGGAGTCCGAGTCCCATACCGATAGCTGCTCCCATATCAATCATCATGTCCATCGCTTCAAAAGGCGGAAGCGCAGCGAGCGTATAGCAGCCGATATCGCCCGAGATGATGCATCCGAGATCCTTCAAAACAGCGAAGGAACTTCTGTGCGGGCAGCCAACGCAAAGGGCAGGGGCTTTCCCCTTGACAGGAATTGGATCGGGAGAGGTTTCTCCATTCAAAATACGCCGCACACGCGTTACATCCAATTCGCCAAAGCGGAACACAGGATCAAATTTGCTTTCGACCTGAATGCCCATAGCACGGATCGTTTCCGCAAGCCAGGGGTCGTTTTCTTCAATTACGAATAAGCGCTTGCATTTCTTTGCAAAATCTTTTACGAGCGCTTCCGGGAATGGATACGTCATTCCAAGTTTGAGTATACTCGCATCAGGAGCGGCTTCGCGCACGTGATGGTACGAAATTCCGGAAGTAATGATGCCGAGATCCGCAGAGCGCATTTCCATCTTGTTCGGGCCTTCCGTCTCATTCCACTTGCGCATATCTTCCATTTTTGCGCGGAGGCGTTTCCCTGCAGGTTTTGCATAGCCAGGAACCATCACGCGGTGAGGAATATTGCGCACAAAGTTCGGAACGAGGGCTTCGAGCGGTTTTTCTTTAGGTACAAGAATTGACTTGGAATGATCCACGCGGGTAGTCATACGGACGATGACTGGAATTTGGAATTGATGACTTACTTCAAAAGCAAGGCGCACAAAATCGTATGCTTCTTGGGCATTGGATGGTTCGAACATCGGGCATACGGACGCTTTTGCATGATTTCGCGTATCCTGCTCATTCTGGGAACTGCCCTGACCCGGATCATCGGCGACAATCCAAACCATGGCGCCCTGCAAACCGGAATATGTCGCCGTATAGAGTACATCGCTAGCGA
>JALNVO010000164.1 GCA_023231365.1 Fibrobacteraceae bacterium
AGGGAACCGGCTTCTAGTCATAAAAATGAATTTTTAGAGGTACCCATAAGATAGTTTTTGTAACTTTGTAGCGATGATTCCTTTCGTCAATTTAAATGCGCAGCGCAGAGCCTATAAAGGAGAAATAGATTCCGCCATTTCAAACGTTCTTGACAGCGCTTGCTATATAGGCGGAGAAGTTGTTTCTTCTTTAGAAAAAGAATTATCGGACTATACCCGCATTCCTTATACAATCACTTGCGCGAGCGGTACATCAGCACTCATACTCGCCCTCATGGCCCTTGGAATTTCAAAAGGAGACGAGGTCATCGTCCCGGATTTTACATTCATAGCCACTGCAGAGGCCGTGGTCCTATTAGGAGGAATTCCCCGCTTTGCCGATATCGAAAAAAACTATCTCATTTCTCCAAAATCCGCAGCAAATCTGATCTCAAGCAAAACAAAAGGAATTATCGCCGTCGATTTATTTGGGCAAATGGCAAACTACGCACAGCTGAAAGAAATCGCCGATGCGCACGGGCTCTGGATCCTAGAAGACGCGGCCCAGAGTTTTGGCGCCTCGCAAAATGGAAACTTCGCAGGTTCGGTAGCAACGATCGCCGCAACAAGTTTTTATCCGACAAAGCCCCTCGGTTGCTACGGCGACGGCGGCGCTGTTTTCACACATAGCAAAAGTATCGCAAATAAAGTAAGAGAGCTATCAAATCACGGAAGTTCTGGAAGATACAAGCATAGTGAAATAGGGCTGAACAGCCGACTGGATACGTTGCAAGCTGCCATTCTGGAAGTAAAACTTCGACATTTTCCAGAAGAGCTTGCAAAGCGGGAAAAGAATGCGGTTATTTACAACAACTATTTCAAATCCATTGAAGATGTAATCGTCCCCGAAATTTCAAACAGAAATACCAGTACCTACGCCCAATATACGCTGCAGTTCAAAAATCGCTCTAAATGGATGAAAATTCTTAAGCGTTCAGGGATCCCCACCTGCATTCATTATCCACAACCGCTATCTTCCCAGATCTGCTTTGCAAATTTACCTTCAGCCTCACAAGATGGAAGGAGCAATACCTGCGCGCGGCAACTTTCGAGAGAAGTATTGAGCCTTCCCGTGTGTGCTTTTACCGATGCTGAAGAAATAATCGAACGTATTCAGAATTGACATTTTCTGTGAAATCAAAGCGGATAGCGATTTAAAAGTTTTGTGATTTTCTGAGGAACATCTTGGTAGCGCTTCGCATAAGCCCTGCGAATTTTCCATTCCCGAGGAAACGAAAGCGCGGCTTCGAACCAAGCTTTAGCTAAAGCTTCAATTATGCACAATTTTGACAGCTTCTTTCCATCACCAGATTTTGTAGGAACACCACCCTTCGCCATTTTTAAATACCGGGCAAAACCGCGGAAAGGAAGTTCTAAAAGCAAAGAAATAGGGAGCAGACGGATAGCAGAACGGAGCCGATTACGCTCAGAATAATAAAGTTTCATTGGAGAATAGCGGACTGTTACCATCGAACGCTCATGGAAAACTTTAGCAGACGGACAAAGGATTGTTTTAAAACCGCACAAATTAAAACGAATGAACCATTCCGATTCTTCAAAGAACAAGAAAAAGCTCGCATCCATCGGTCCCACTTTTTGTGCCGCCATTTTACGAAAAGCCATCACAGCGCCATAGCAACCAAAAACATCCTTTTCTCTTACGTCCGCACAAGATATGTCCTTTCCTGAGGCTTCATTCTGGGCAAAAAGGTCCTTGCCCAAAAGGACTCCTAACGCATTCACTTTACCAGAGCGTTCCATCACAAGACTTGCGACCGCCCCATATTCTGGATACCGTTCAAAGCAGGACAAAATGTTAAAAGACCAATCTTCTGAAAATTCCAAGTCCATATTGCAAAGGGCTTGAAAAGGGGCCTCAAAACAGGCCATCAATTCATTACAAGCGCCCGCATAGCCCAAGTTTTTTTTCCCTTGGATTACTCGGCAAGGTAGTTCCTCTTTTTGCAACAAAAGAATCGATCCATCCGTAGACGCGTTATCATACACCCAAACGCGGACTTCCAATTTTTGTGCATTCAAGCTCCTCACACAACGAACTAGAGAATTTCCACCATTATAATTGACGATACCTACATCAAAAAAAAACGACACAGAACCTCTTTAAAAAGGATGACTCAAAATATAATATAAAAAAGACCGCCAATTAAAGCGGTCTCTCGTTCTGTTCTAGTTCTTTTAATCAGTTGGCATAAAAACGGATATAATCGATCTTGCCCTTAAAATAGCGGTCGTGATTGTTTTGGTTCATTGCATCATAGCCAATGCCCAAATCATAACCAAGTTGTGCTAAGTCGCCATCAAAAGCAACCTTCGTGCGAATTTCACCATTCAAACTCACCTGAATAGAATCCGAAGTTTTTTCTACACGGATTGTCGTCCATTGATTCAAGGAAAGAGTATCAACGGTAAACACGTTCCATTCTGTACCCTGAGCCGCATCGCGGGCATGGAACTGAAGCGTTCCAGAATCCAAACGGAGAATCCAGCCATCACCGTAGGATCCAGGAGGCTCGGCCGCAACAATGTTGTTCATCTGATTAAATTCAGTCGGATAAATGCGGACTTCCAAAACGAACTCATTCCTCTTGAAAGTTTCTGTAAGGGGAACAATCAAGCCTGCAGAAGAATCCAAGACAAGAACAGAATCTTCTATAACAGGAGAGCCTTCTCCCACAAAAGCGTTATTACCATTTCCAGTCGCATCAAGGCCTACGTTTGCAGAATCATTGAATTCCCAAGCAACGAGAAGTCCCGAATCAGGAGCAACTACAGCGGCAGAAGAAGAAGATTCCGAAGAATCAACCGCTGCCGTATCGGCAAAAGAGGAATCCTCCACAACGGAAGTATCTACAGCAGAGGAAGAGCTTGTTTCCGTATAACTTTTTGCAGTACTGATTAGTTTTTCAATGCGGATGTAATCAATCTTTCCGCTGAAATAGCGGTTGTGATTTGCTTGATTCATCGCATCATAGCCAATACCCAAGCCGTAAGTCATCTGAGCTACATCGCCCCTAAAGGAAGCCGCAGCTTTAAGAAATCCATTCATATAAATGGCTGTTACAGAATCAATACGTTCAATACGCACCGTAGTCCATTCATTTAGCGGAATAGTATCGCCAACCAAGACCTCAAACCAAGAAGCTCCTTCGTCAGCATCTCTCATCAAAAACACGACGCGGCCTTCTTCAAGGCGGAGAATCCAACCATCACCATAACGTCCAGGAGGCTCTGCCGCAACGATGTTGTTCATTTCTCCAAATGCCGTAGGATAAATGCGAGCTTCAATCGCAAAGTCGTTCGTCTTTAGAGAATCAAACAAATTGACCTTCAATCCCGAAGCCCCATCTAATGACAAAGCAGAGTCGCGAATTACTGGAGCACCTTCGCCAACTTCAGCATCGTTTTTGTATCTAGAAAAATCTTTACCAACATTTGAAGGATCTTTGAATTGCCAACTTGCAATAATCTCTTTGTTTGAAGAATCAAGATAATTTTTCACACGTGCCAAATCTTCAGAAACGTAAGATTTTACATTTATTGAAGAAGCATCCGCTTCAGTTGTATTTGTCTGTGAGCACCCCAAAAATGCAAACGTAAACGAAATCAACCCCAACAAGTTCCACTTTTTCATATGATCTCCCTATAAAGTGGTTTATTTTTTCTGACAAAAAATTTAAAATCTTTGCTGAATTGAAATTTTTATGCTGGACTCTTAAACAGGATATGTTTCAATATATATCTGATAACGTATTCCTGTCAAGGGTTAAATGCACACGAATATTATTACTCCCATCCACTACTGTCCAAAAGAACTGGTTTTCGTGAATGAAACGTCAAAATCAGCTTAAATTTTCCATACTTGGTTCAAATTGAAAATAACCATCTCTCTGTATTATACTGTCCGAAATAATTTACGGTTATTCCATCTCTTCAAAATATTCCCAAACGAGACAATAACACTCGATTCCTGTGGACAAATACGTTATTGGTGGCGAAACAGCATAGTTTGGATGACCATAAATTCAAATGTGTTGGCCTTTTAATAAAGGGTGGAAGGGATCTTGAATGGGCTGATACTGTCCTGAACCCTGTTTGATCTGGAAATGGAAGCCTGGAAAAAGATAAGGACGAGCAATTGTTTGGAACGGTTGAACAAGGAAATCCGTCGTCGAACGCGGGTTGCGGGAATCTTCCCAAACGACGCTTCATGCCTCAGACTCGTAGATGCTCTGCTCATGGAGCAAAACGATGAATGGACCAATCGGAAAGTGTATCTGAATCCCAAAACGTTGGAGAAATTGAAGTGATAATTTTACAGAAATAAAGGTTGCATTATCCCCAGAAAAAGGTTCACAAACAAATGAACAGCTTCGCTGATCATATACTCCCGAAGATCTTATGCCATTCGACTGTGCAAAAATTTTTTCCCATGCTCAAGTGACTTCCCCACCCAAGCTTTGCAGGCGATTTTTGAAGTCGACTAGTGCCGACTAGCTTCCCTAAGGGAATTATGAACCACCCGACAGCAAGCTATGGGGGATCACCCCTGATCTACGCTACATCGTATGAAACAGTAACAGTTCGCGCTCTCTGAATAACTGCTTGTATTCCACAACTTTTGTTTCTCACATATTCAACACACAGATGTCTCTTTGTCTTTCTGCCGTACCATGTGATGAAACACCCATAGGTCAAGAACTCAAGCTTCCCACAGCTTTTTCCTGACGAAGGGAACCCGCGGAATATCTGACGGGCCGTTATGCTCTTGATCGTACGCGCAATCTTCGCCGGACTCAAGTAACGGAACGGACTTGAATCAAGAAATGGACATGATCCCTGTCCTTTCCTATTTCAAGAAATCGAATTTCAAATCACTGTGAAATTTTCTCGCAAACCCGTTTCAGTCCCTCGTCAACTGAGTCATCAAAGACAATCCGGCGATATTTTGCAGGACAGAACAGATGGTAAATCAATACAGACTCATTGTGGCTCTTGTCCACAAACTCGCTCATCTATACATGATACAAATCAAAGCCGTAGCAAGCTACGGGGAATTCAACGCCAGAGATTAAATTTCCCCGTTTTTCCTCACCCGGTTCATCACCCGGACATTCTTCGGAAGAATTTCGCTATGCCATTTTATCCATTCCTGATAATGGGTAAAAAGGCGTTCCCTCTGCCTAAAATTTTTCCCATGCACAACTCGTCTTCCGTTGATCACTTGAGGTGGAATCGCAATATGAAGGCATTCGTGATACACAACCCCGGACACAGCATACAAAGGACAATTTTCAAAATCGTATCCCCGGCTTATGCTAATTATGTTAATTTGTTCTTTAGATAAAGGGTCTCTGCGGACCGTATGAAAACTAAGGCCTCCTGTGCGAGAGCTCCAAGTAATCCGGCTCTTTAAGGCACCATCAAAATACTCAGCATTTACTGCAGCAAACACCTGGTTTAAATTATACACCCGGCCTTCCGGCTTTATCAGGGGAAGCCGGTATTCTGCAGAGGCCAGATTTACGCCTTTATTCAAAAGGATTCTGTCGGTTGCGTTCCAAATCCTAGACAGAACTTCCCGAACTTTTTTGCGGGATGCCGCCGTTTTGCGACGAGAGGCGAGACCCACCCACTCCGCAATAAGCTCCCTCACAAAAGCAAATTCCGGCGTCCCCATATATTTGGGAAGTTTTGCCTCTGGACGCGAGAAAAAGCAGCCAGAGCGAAACCGGATGCTTTTCTTTAGACTGGCGCCATACGTAAAAAGGACAGAACCGTCCCGCGAAGCCTTATTTGATGTTAGGGGAACCGTGATGCTCCCGGCATTTTTTTCTTCTTCGGGATCATGCCTTCCAAAAAGATCCGTTTGAAAAGAAACTCTGCCAGTCATTCTTTTTATTCCTCATTCACTCCCGCAAATGCGGGTTCCCGGGAATTCATAGCGAGAATGCCTTCATAAAGGCTTTCGGGCAACGAAAGCTGTTTATAATGCGGACACGTCTGCAATCAAGGCTTCAACGTCATCCGGAAGATACACTATGAAACTTCTATTTTTATCCGTCAGGAGATATTCTGGAACACAATACTCCGATGGCGTTTCACTAAAATACATCCGGCATGTAACAGGCCTGTATCCATATACACCGCAACTCCCCGATTTGAGGATAAACGGGCAATTTAGGTTCATTCCAAAATAA
>JALNVO010000165.1 GCA_023231365.1 Fibrobacteraceae bacterium
CGCTTCATTCAAAATATAGTCAGGTAAAAAGAACTTGCCCGTTCCAATATAAGTCACCTGTCGGAACACAACTTCAAATTTAAGATAGCGGTAGTGATGACGGCTCTTGACTTGGAACTTTTCATACTTCCAGACTGGCTTGTTCTGATAGGTTACCATAATTTGTACGGAATCTGGATTTTGTGCGTTTGCAACAATTGCATTCGATGGAGCCGAAAGAGGTAGAACGCCTTCCCAAGAAAAATCATAGCGGAGCGAATCTCGACCGAACCGGAATGAAACATCTTTAATTTGTGCGTCCATTCTTGCAGAAACAGGGACAAGCTGAGTGCGAAGCGTATCCTCTTCCTGCTTTTCTATCCGTGACTTGATCATATTGTTCAAAGTAAGCACCTTTGACATCTTGGTCGCCTGCCACAGAGACTTTGCACGAGCGCGCGTATTATCAAAATCTTTGACATAAGCCTTGTATTTCGGATTTTCATATTGCATTCCCTTAGGAGGACGCTTGACTTTAGGATAGATGGAATCAAACTTGGCGAAGCCTCTGTTAAGATCCGCAACCATCAAATCATTGATAAACTGATCATACAAGCGCTCTGTTACTTCCAAGGATTCGGCGGAATCCACCATTCCTGCAGTAATATCCGTCTTTATCCGGTAAACCTCTGTATCAAGAGGTACAAGGATCGGGGTTAAAAAAGACGTTTTACCACTTTGCACGTTGACACCCGAAACAACGGGATAGTTCTGTGGAACGCTGAACGCACCAAAAAAAAGACCAGTATCTACAGGAGCAAACGTAACAGGGGGTTTGAAAGAAGTTTGCCCCACAGCCAAAATGGTACCTTCAGGTACCTCCACCACTTTGACAATACCCGTCAAAGAACTCGGATGAAGTTCTTGCCATTTCCCATTTTTCTTGAAATAGAGACGACTGACACGGGAAGAATAAACATAGCGTTTGTCAAAATAGATTTCAGCTTCATCCTGAAATGGCTTTGCAGCCATCGAAGCATAAAAACGGAGCGTGGCCGCCTCATAAACCGAGATTCGGTTTGCTTTTAAGTCAAAAGCATGCAATTTGGAATAACAGGCCGGAACCAGATTTCCGGCATACCAACCGTATAAATTTCCCGCATGCTTGTGGCGAAGGTAAAAGTGATCAGGATCCAAGGGAAATTTAGGCAAAACAGAAATCATGTACCCGCTAATATTTCCATCAACGCAGACATTATCTGCTTCTAGCAGTTTCAATTGCGCATTATATTGCGACAACGGAACAGAAAAACGAAAATCATTCTTACCTCCAGCAAAGACAGCAGCTAGAGAAAAAAGAAGAGTCATCGCCGATATTCTAAAGCGCATAAATCCTCCAGGAATGCTCGTTCCTCAAATTCTAAGATAAAATAAATATAATTTTTTCTTATGATTTTCGAGAGGGAACCCCCATATATGTCAAATACCCTCCTTCATCACCGCCAGAAGGACCGAGTTCAACGATCCAATCCGAAAGGCGGATAATATCAGGATGATGCTCAATCACAATGATGGTGTTGCCCTGTGAGGAAAGACGCCTTAGAAGATTCCAAAGGACTTGTATATCCTTTAAATGAAGCCCCGTCGTCGGTTCATCCAATAGATAGAGGACCCCCGAACGCCCACCCTTGGAGAGTTCCGCAGCAAGCTTCATGCGCTGAGCCTCGCCCCCGGAAAGCGTGGTAACGGACTGCCCCAACCGCAAATACCCAAGTCCAACATCCAAGAGGACTTCTAATCGCTTGGATATCTTAGGCTGATCCTTGAAAAACTCGCAAGCAGCATCAATCCGCATATCAAGGACATCGGCAATATTCTTACCCTTAAATTCCACCGCCAGAGTTTCCTGATTGTAGCGCTTGCCCTTGCAGACATCGCAGGGTTCCCATACATCCGAAAGAAAGTGCATCTCTACGGAGAGAACTCCGCGGCCTTCACAGGCTTCACAGCGGCCTCCGCCACGTGAAGCATTGTAACTGAAGCGATTTGGGCGAAATCCCTTCATCTTGGAAAGTTCCATTTTGGCAAAAAGATCGCGGATAGGATTCAGCGCATCCGTGAAACTCGCCGGAGTCGAACGCGGAGTACCCGAAATAGGCGACTGGTCTACAGCGAGAACTTGCTTGATGCCCTCGGGGAAAATAGCCCGTTCACGCGCATTGCGGCGTTTGTCACCCCTGCCGAATGCGGCTTTCATTAGCGGGAGAATTTCTTCCATCACAAGCGAGCTCTTGCCCGAGCCAGAGACACCACAGACCGTAGAAATCCTGTTTTCAGGAAACTTGACCGTCAAATTTTTTAAGTTGTGCGAAGAGAGCTTCTTAAAAGAGAGGAACTCCGTTTCCTTAGTAACTCCATCCAGTGGCGGATTGTACATTGGAAGCGCCCCCGTCAGGTATTTGACAGTTTCGCTCCGCGGAAATTTTTTGAGAGCTGTTTTCTTTGCAAGTTCCTCTGGAGCGCCTTCGGCGACAATTTCGCCGCCATACTCTCCAGCAAGAGGCCCCATATCAATCAAATGGTCCGCTCCGCGGATCATCTCCATATCGTGTTCTACGACGACTAGCGTATTGCCCAAATCGCGCAAGCGGTAAAGAGAATCTAGCAACTTTTGCGTATCGCTCTGATGAAGGCCCACGGTCGGTTCGTCCAAAACATAAAGAACACCTTCAAGACCGCTTCCTATTTGACTCGCCAAGCGTATGCGCTGGGATTCACCGCCAGAAAGAGTATCGCCGGTGCGGTTTAAATTCAAATAGCCAAGTCCCACACCTTCCAAGAATTCCAAGCGTCCGATGATTTCGCGAAGAAGAGGTTTCGCAATCGCCTCGCGGTTTTTGTCTAATTTGCACTTTAGAAACCATTCGCGAGCATCGTGAATCGAAAATTCCGAAGCCTCTGTGATATTCTTTCCATTCACGGTCACTAGCCGGATTTCAGGCTTTAAGCGGGCGCCTCCGCAATCCGGACAGATTTCTCCCGAGCTGAGACTTCCCATGCCCGAGCACGTCCCGCAAGCACCCCAATGCGTATTGAAACTGAACTGCTTAGGGTTGAGAACGCTATTCAAGTACCAATGGCAATGCGGACAACCCGGGAAAAGCGAATACGATTCAATTGAACCTGAATCCACGCGGACGCCGACCACATTCTTTCCATCGCGATAGGCTCGTTCAAACGCTTCGGCCATGCGCGGAGCATTTGAATCCGATACAGGGATCAAATCCGCAACCGCATAGGCTTCTTTGACATTTTTTGTCGCACTTTTAAATGGTAGGTCAAAAATCTTTCCGTCAAGGACTATTTTGCGGTAGCCGAGTTCCATCAAGCGATCCGAAAGAGAGGATACTTTCACCGCACTTGGAGCCATAAATCCCTGATTAGAGTCCACCATAAAAATCGGAGTGAGAATTTCTGCAGTCTTTCCATTAGATTCTTTGAGCAAATCTCCGATAATCTTCGATACCCGCGAAGACTCCAAGGCTCCCCCGCAATGAATGCAATGCGCCTCTCCTGCTCGCGCCCACAAAATGCGGAAATAGTCATAAATCTCCGTAAGCGTTGCAACGGTGCTCCGCGGGCTCTTTGACGCACAACCCTGATCAATGGCTATCGCCGGAGAAAGTCCGTGGATAAAATCCACCGAGCCTCTATCCAAGCGGCCCAAAAAGCGGCGGGCATACGTGCTGAGCGTTTCGACAAAACGCCTCTGGCCCTCCGCAAAAAGCGTATGGAAGGCTAGACTCGATTTTCCAGAGCCGGAAACGCCCGAAATCACAGTGAGTTTGTGCCGCGGAATCGTAACCGAAAAATTCTTGAGGTTGTGCTTGCGCGCACCGACAACCTCCAAATCCAAGCCTTTTAACTCATCGCGTTTGCGCTCGATCGGTTTGATGGCTTCCGATTTTCCAAAGAGAACTGGATAGAGAAATTTTCCCGTGAGCGAATTTTTGTTGCGCGCAACTTCTTCCGGAGTGCCGACAGCGACAACTTCACCACCGCGATCGCCTGCATCGGGACCTAAATCGATAATATGATCGGCACACTTGATGACATCCATATTGTGTTCGATAATCACCATGCTGTTACCGAGCTTGCGAAGCTTGGAAAGGCAATCGAGCAACCTCCGGATATCCTCAAAATGAAGCCCCGTAGTCGGTTCATCCAGCAAATACAGGGTCTTGCCAGTACCGGGACGGCGAAGTTCCGCAGCAATCTTCACGCGTTGCGCTTCTCCGCCGGAAAGAGTCGTGGAGGGCTGTCCAAGAGTCAAATAGCCAAGCCCCACTTCTATAAGCACCTTGAGAGGATCTGAAATTTTCGACAAGCCCGCAAAAAACTCGCAAGCCTCCACCATATTCATATCCAAGATATCGGTAATCGTCTTGCCCTTGTAGTGAACTTCAAGCGTCGGATCATTAAAGCGCTTGCCTCCGCATACATCGCACGTCACTTGCACATCCGGCAAGATCTGCATTTCGACCGTCTTTACGCCCGCACCCTCGCACGCTTCACAACGCCCTCCAGGGACATTGAAGCTAAAGCGGCTTTTAGTATAACCGCGCACCTTGCTATCGGGCAAAGCGGCGAACAAATCGCGGATATCGTCGAATACGCCCGTATAGGTTGCCGGATTAGAACGCGGCGTGCGCCCGATTGGAGTCTGGTCGATTTCAATTACTTTATCTATAAATTCAAGGCCTTCCATGCGGTCGAATTTACCAGGGACCTCCGTAGAACCGTGAAATTTGCGGGCGAGTTCACGGCGCAAGATATGATTGATGAGAGAGCTCTTACCTGAACCAGAAACACCTGTGACAACAGTCAAAGCTCCATCCAGCGGGATCTTCACGTCAATATGGTGCAGGTTGTTCTCTGCCGCCCCGAAAATCTTCAAAAAATGAGTTTTTTCCGTAATCGGCTTGCGCTTTTTGGGAATCTCGATTTTAAGCTTTCCCGAAAGATACTTGCCGGTGAGTGACTTTGGATTTTTTGCCAAGTCCGCAACGGTACCGATGGCGACGACATTTCCGCCTTCGACACCCGCCCCCGGGCCAAAATCCACCACACAATCCGCGTAGCGCATCGTCTCTTCGTCATGCTCCACGACGATCAAGCTGTTCCCCTGTGAACGCAAGCGTTCCAAGATATTCAGGAGCATCTGATTATCACGGGCATGGAGTCCAATACTCGGTTCATCGAGTACATATAAAACGCCCTGAAGCCCGGCGCCCACCGCACTCGCTAGCCGAATGCGCTGGGCTTCGCCACCCGAAAGAGTCGCTGTACCGCGAGAGAGCGTCAAATAGCCGAGGCCCACAGAAACGAGAAAGTTCAAGCGGTTGCGGATTTCCTTGAAAAGTTCCCGCCCGATGCGCTCCTCTTTCGGAGAAAGTTCCAGTTCCCTGAAAAATTCTTCGAGCTTGTCCACCGGAGTATTGCACATCTGGTCGATAGTTAGCCCATGGAACGTAACCGCATTTGCTACGGGAGAAATACGCGAACCATGGCAAACGGGACACTCTGATTCATGCATGAACTTGCGGAAATGCACAATATGCCACTGATCCCAAAGTTCCTTCATCAGAGGAATGATGCCGGGAATTCCGGCCTTATTGCTGCCGTAAAGCACGGAGTTCTTCGCTTCCGGGGAAAGATCCTTCCAGGGTGTGAGAATCGAAAAATTTTCCGCACGGGAAAGTTGCAAAAGTTCCCGCCAACCGTGGTGCGTAAAGATGATATCGCCATCTGCCTTCTGGCATTTGAGCGCGCCGCCCTTAATAGAGAGCGATTCGTCGGGCACGATCAGTTCCGGGGCAAATTCAAAATCGCGGCCTAAGCCCTTGCACCTCGGGCACTGCCCTTGTGGATCATTAAAAGAAAATAGTCGCGGCTCTAATTCAGGAATGGAAACGCCGCAATCGACACAAGCGAGTTCCGTTCCCTGCAAACGGTATTCCCCGCTGTCAAAGAGGAATGCAACGAGCTTGCCGGCGGTCAAGCGAAGCGCCGTTTCCAAAGCTTCCCTAATACGCGAAAGATTCTTGTCTTCAATCGCCACACGATCCACCACGGCTTCAATCGTATGCTTTTCATAGCGGACGAGGAGAGGAACTTCCTCTACGCGGTACATCTTGGAATCGACGCGCACTCTCGCGAAGCCCTTA
>JALNVO010000166.1 GCA_023231365.1 Fibrobacteraceae bacterium
ATTTCAAGCTGATTGACGATACCATGCAGAAAAACATTCTGGTTCCTTACGGCGAAGGTGCGAATTGGATCGATTCGCTGAAACGACAGGGGCCGGAGCGTTGGCTTTTACGAAAGCTACAGCGCTATATGGTGAATATTTATACGCCGGATTTCGACGCTTTGCTCCATCGCGGGTCGATTGCTGAAATCAGTCCCGGAATATATGCATTACTTTGTCCAATAGAATACGATCAGAAAACGGGCTTGAAAGTAGATGACGTTGAAACAGAAATTTTAATGTTGTAAGGAAAGGAGTTCTTTATGGGATTTTGTCTGGAAGTGTGGGGCGATTACGCCTGCTTTACGCGTCCTGAGATGAAGGTGGAACGAGTGAGTTATGATGTGATCACGCCTTCTGCCGCGCGGGCGATCTATGAAGCCATCCTGTGGAAACCGGCGATTCGCTGGCATGTCACGCAGATCGAGGTCTTGAATCCGATCCGCTGGATTTCCGTTCGTCGCAATGAGGTCGGTCGGATTTTTTCCGCTCCCACACAAGCTCAGCTTGCCGGAGAAAGCGGGGAACCCATGGGCTTTGCCGTTGAGGATTATCGCCAGCAGCGGGCGGGACTCTTTTTACGGGATGTCCGCTATCGCATCCACGCCTGGTTCGAGTTCATTCCGCCGGAGAAACGCCGTCAGAATTATTCCGCATCTCCAGAATATTGGGCGGATTCGGAAGAGGAGAAACAGTTTGTCCGGGCGGACGAAAAGGAAGCCAAGTATGCGGCGATGTTTGAACGTCGGGCTCTCAAGGGGCAGTGCTTTCATCGGCCTTATCTCGGCTGTCGGGAATTCGCCTGCGATTTCAGGCTGGTAGACTCCTCAGAAACAGTGACCCCTGCCATTGAGAAGACGGATGATTTGGGCTGGATGCTTTACGATATGAATTTTGAAAATCCGAAGGACCCTACTCCCATGTTTTTCCGTGCGAAAATGAAAAACGGCGTTGTCGATACGGATGAAAGAAGCGTGGAGGTACGGAAATGATTCTACAAGCTTTAAAGGAATACTACGATCGGAAGGCCGCTGACCCGGCAAGCGGAATGGCACCCGAGGGATGGGAGTGGAAAGAAATGCCCTTTGTCATTGTGCTTGATGCCAAGGGAAATTTGGTGCAAATTGAAGATACCCGCGAAGGGGATGGGAAGAAGAAAAGAGGAAAAATGTTTTTGGTCCCTCAGGCCGTGAAAAAAACTTCCGGGGTCAGTGCGAATTTATTGTGGGATGTTGCAGGTTATGTCTTTGGAATCGTCAATGTAGATGCCCTTGATGAGGAAAAGAAAGCAAAAGCGTTGGAACGAGCGCCCAAGCAGAAGAAGGCTTTTCGTGATCGGATAGCAACGGAGTTGCCTCAATGTGTGCAGACGAAAGCAATTTTAAACTTTCTTGACGCGATAACGAAAGAACGGCTGGAACAGGAATCGTTATGGTCAGAGATTTATGAAATCAATCCGATATTAACATTTCGATTTGAAGATGAAAAACAACTTTTCTGTTGTAGCCAGGTTGTCGTATCGGCGATAGACGGAAGAAAAAATGAAACGGCGAGTTCTCAACAAAAGTCATTGCTCCCTGTTTGCCTTGTCACTGGAGAAACGGATGAGATTGCCGAACTTCATACGTCCATTAAAGGAGTTTATAACGCTCAAAGTGCCGGGGCCAATATTGTTTCGTTCAATCTGGCTCCTTTTTGCTCTTTTAATAAGAAACAAGGGGCAAACGCTCCTGTAGGAAAGCGAGCCATGTTTGCTTATACGACGGTAATCAACTCCTTGCTTTCAAAAAATTCTGCGCAGCATCTTTTGATTGGTGATGCTTCCACTGTTTTTTGGTCCGAAAAAAAGACGCGTTTTGAAACCGATTTTTCTTTCTTCTTCAAGGAACCGGAAAAGGATGACCCGGATGCCGGAGCCGATCGCATTCGGAATCTTTTCAATTCGGTAAATACCGGCTTATATTTGGAGGATTCTGGACGTACAAAGTTCTATGTGCTAGGACTGGCTCCCAATGCCGCGCGGATTGCCGTGCGTTTCTGGCAGGTGGGGACGGTCGCCGAATTTGCGGGTAGAATCCGGCAGCATTTTGAGGACTTGCGCATCGTGAAATCGGAGCGGGAGCCGGAGTTTTATTCTTTATGGCGCTTGCTCGTCAATATTGCGACACAGGACAAGAGCGAAAATATTCCACCAAATGTTGCTGGAGATTTCATGCGTTCCATTCTGAATGGAACCTCTTACCCTGTTTCGTTACTTCAAGCCGCCATTAGGAGAATAAAGAGCGATACGAAGGATCGGGTAAAACCGGTGCGTGCGGCCTTGATCAAGGCGTACTTAAATCGATATTATAGAGAACATTCTAATACACAGGAAAAGGAGATTGCTATGTCATTGGATACGGAACAACCGTCTATCGGTTACCAGTTGGGGCGGCTATTTGCCACTCTGGAAAAAGTTCAGGAGGAAGCCAATCCGGGGTTGAATTCAACTATCCGAGAACGTTATTACAGCGCCGCCTGCAGTTCTCCCGTAACTGTCTTTTCGACATTGATGCGTTTGAAAAATCATCATCTGGCTAAGATGGAAAATAAGGGACGCGTGGTGAATTTTGAACGCTTGATTGGAGAAATTGTCGGTCGGTTTGATAATTTTCCCTCGCATCTGAATTTACAGGAGCAGGGAAAGTTTGCGATCGGTTATTACCATCAGCGCCAGAATTTTTTTAAGGGAAAAGAACAATAAACTTTTATAAGGAGAATACCATGGAACTCAATAAACGTTATGATTTTGTTTTGTTTTTCGATGTCAAGGACGGAAACCCGAACGGGGATCCCGATGCGGGGAATTTGCCGCGCGTGGATGCGGAGACGGGAAATGGCATCGTGACCGATGTCTGCCTGAAACGCAAGGTCCGTAACTATATCGGACTCTTAAAAGAGGAACAACCGCCTTATGAAATTTATGTGAAGGAAAAGGCGGTACTGAACAATCAACATGAAAGGGCCTATAAGGCGCTGGAGCTGAAACCGGAATCGAAAAAGCTTCCCAAGGATGTGCAGAAGGCAAAGGAAATCACGAGCTGGATGTGCAACAATTTCTTTGACATTCGAGCTTTCGGGGCTGTCATGACAACGGAAGTCAATGCCGGGCAGGTTCGCGGTCCTGTTCAGTTCACGTTTGCAAGATCCGTGGAGCCTGTTATCGCCAGTGAGCACAGCATTACCCGGATGGCCGTGACGAACGAAAAGGACCTGGAAAAAGAAAGAACCATGGGGCGCAAGTTCACGGTTCCGTATGGACTGTATCGGATGCATGGCTTTGTTTCGGCTCCGCTTGCCAAGCAGACCGGATTTTCTGTAGAAGATCTGGAGTTGCTGTGGAGTACCTTGGAGAACATGTTCGATCAGGATCATTCGGCTTCCAGAGGGATGATGAGTTCGAGAAGACTAATTATTTTCGAACATCCGTCTCCGATGGGGAATAAACCAGCTTTTGAACTGTTTGATCGTATCTCCACGAAAAGGAAGACTGAAGGGCCTGCCAGGGATTTTTCGGATTATTCTGTAGAACTGGATGGACATGAATTGACGGATTTTAAAACTGTCGTGTCTGTCTGATGGCTTCTGGGAGGCTTCCCGAAACGCGGGAAGCTTATCCTTTGTTTTTCAGAATTGAGATCGATTTTTTATGTCTTCGGAAAATGATTACATCATGCTCTCCGCGTTGCAGCATTATGCCTATTGTCCAAGGCAGTGCGCGTTGATCCATATTGAGCAGCAGTGGGCCGAGAACCGGTTCACTGTTGAGGGCGATATCCTGCACGAGCGGGTGGACTCCGGAGAAGCGGAATCCCGGGGGGAGTATTATTCGGTCCGGACTATCCGTTTGCAGTCGAAGGCCTTGCAGATTACCGGCGTTGCCGATCTGGTGGAATTCCGGAAGGATGAGACAGGCGTGCCGATCCCCGGCAAAAAAGGACTGTGGCTGCCTTGCCCCGTGGAGTACAAAAGGGGGACGAAGAAGGCGGACGATTGGGACCGCATTCAGCTCTGCGCGCAGGCGATCTGTCTCGAGGAGATGCTTCAGTGCACCGTCCCGCGCGGTGCGCTCTGGTATCAGAAGGACAAACATCGTGAATGGGTGACGTTGGATGAGGCGTTGAGAGCGGAGACCGCGGAACTTGCCCGTGCGGCGAACGAGTTCGTGGCGGCGGGGAAGACGCCGAAGGCGGAATATTCGGCGAAGAAGTGCCCGCGCTGTTCGTTGCTGGATGTTTGTCAGCCGAAGCTTCCGGGATCCAGGCGCGAGAAGCTGTATTACGAGGAAATTTTCAAGGCGGAATGATGGGCGGACGATATTTGAATACTTTATATCTAACGACTCCGGGTGCGCGCGCTCATCGGGAGCGGGAGACGGTGCTTGTGGACCGGAGGCTGGAAGACGGACAGACTGAAAAGCTCGGGCAATTTCCTATCCACATGCTGGAGAGCATCATCTGCATGGGAAAGGTTTCCATGTCTCCGAAGTTGATGGATCTTTGTGCGCAGCGCGGGGTGAGCGTTGCGTATTTCGATCCTTACGGTCGATTCCTTGCCCGCGTGGAAGGCCCGGTCAGCGGGAACATCCTTTTGCGGAAGGAACAGTACCGGGTGTCGGAGGATCCGTTGCGCGCGCTTCAGTTCGCGAAGGCTTTTATCGGAGCCAAGATACGGAACACTCGGAGTGTCTTGCAGCGTCATCTGCGGAATTATTCGGATTGCGATGGACGGGAGGACATTGATTTCGCCGTTCGCAGGCTTGCGGTACTGCTGGAGAAGGCCGGTTCCGCTGAAAGCGTCGATTCCCTCCGCGGGCTCGAAGGCCAGGCCGCCGATGAGTATTTCGCCCGGTTTAATTTTTTGATCAAAAGTACCGAAAAAGACTTTGTCTTTCAGGGACGCAGCCGGAGACCACCTCTGGACCGGATCAATGCGATGCTTTCCTTCGTCTATACACTGCTGACGCATGACATCCGCTCGTCGCTTGAAGGCGTGGGTCTCGATCCGCAGTGCGGCTTCATGCATCAGGATCGTCCCGGTCGTCCGGCTCTTGCCTTGGATCTTTTGGAAGAGTTCCGCGCCCCCGTCGCGGATCGTCTGGTCCTTTCGCTTGTAAATTTGGGTCAGATTGATGCTGGAGATTTCGATGTCCAGCCGGGTGGTGCCGTGCTTCTCGGGGAGAAGAACCGGAACGTGATCCTCACGGAATGGCAGAAACGGAAACAGGCGGAAATCATTCATCCTTTTCTGGAAGAGTCTATGCCGCTCGGCGTTCTGTTTCATCTGCAGGCCCTCCTGCTTGCGCGGACGTTGCGCGGTGATATGGAGTACTATCCTGCTTTTATTGTAAAGTGAGGCTTTATGCTTGTGCTGATTACTTACGATGTCAGAACCGATACACCGGGAGGACAGAGACGGCTGCGGAGAATAGCGAAGGATTGCCTTGATTTCGGGCAACGGGTGCAGTATTCCGTTTTTGAATGCGAGGTGGATCCGGCGCAGTGGACAAGCTTGAAAAGCCGTTTATTGAAAGAGTACAATGAAAAGGAAGACAGTCTTCGTTTTTATCTTTTAGGCAGCAATTGGAAACGGAGAGTGGAGCATTACGGGGCAAAGCCTGCGGTTGATTTTTCGAGTGCGATGATCCTTTGAAATGTTGCCGCTAACCATTAGTTCTCGGATTTTTCCTGTTCGGTTAGCGATGCGATGACGACGGCTTTTGGAGGCTGTTTGGCTGATTGACAGTTCGGATTTCTTACCTGTAAAATCGGGCTAGCGGAAATGCCTCTGTAACGTCTTTATTCTTAAGGAGTTATATTGGAACTGTCGCGCCCTTCGCGGGCGCGTGGATTGAAACATTGATTCCAGAAAACTCAAGAACATCAGTAGCTTGTCGCGCCCTTCGCGGGCGCGTGGATTGAAACACACGTGCCTGTACACATCGCTAAAGAGGCAAGCAGTCGCGCCCTTCGCGGGCGCGTGGATTGAAACATAACTTTATCCTCGTGTTACATTGTAAAAAAGTCGTCGCGCCCTTCGCGGGCGCGTGGATTGAAACACGACCTGCTGCGCGACCTGCGACATAAAGTCACGTCACGCCCTTCGCGGGCGCGTGGATGGAA